>NZ_QODJ01000148.1:0-731 GCF_009935965.1 Pseudomonas sp. L13 | reverse complement strand
TTGGTCTGTGCTTTCTGTCATGCTGTTCCACAGTGGAGTAAGTCGCTTCAGGATGCTCAAGCTCTGATGATGCAGCAAACTGACCAGCAGTTTCAGCTCCAGAAGCCAATTCAACAGCTAACTAACCAACAGTTTCCACTTCGGAAGCCAGTTCAACAGCTAACTAAGCCGCAGTCTCCGCTTCAGAAGCCTGTTCAACAGCTAACTAAGCCGCAGTTTCCACTTCAGAAGCCTGTTCAACAGTTAACTAAGCCGCAGTATCCGCTTCAGAAGCCTGTTCAACAGTTAACTAACCAGCAGTTCCCACTTCAGAAGCCCGTTCAACCGTTAACTAACCAGCAGTTTCCACTTCAGAAGCCAGTTCAACAGTTAACTAAGCCGCAGTATCCGCTTCAGAAGCCTGTTCAACAGTTAACTAACCAGCAGTTTCCACTTCAGAAGCCTGTTCAACAGTTAACTAACCAGCAGTTTCCGATTCAGAAGCCAGTTAAACAGCAGTTTCAGAAGCCAGTAGTGCAGGCAGAGCCCTTTGATAAATGTGTAGCTGTAGCTGATTCTGAGCAGATCCAATGTGGTCTACCCGGGATCAGTGGTGCTGAGTGTGAAGCTATCAACTGCTGCTTTAACGGGCAGCAGTGTTTCTATGGAAGGGCGGTGACTGTCCAGTGTATTAGAGATGGTCAGTTTGTGGTAGTGGTGTCTAGAGACGTTACTCTGCCTCGACTGAGTCT
>NZ_QODJ01000147.1:0-773 GCF_009935965.1 Pseudomonas sp. L13 | reverse complement strand
TTGCCAATTACTTTATTACAAGTCACTTTGAGGCTTCGTCAATGAATGACCTCCTGTTGCTGCAGTGACATTATACAGTACATTTAGGCATGCGCTCTGCCAGAATCTCGAGACCGCCCACCTTGGCCCACCATAGTGCCTTAACTGCATTTACGGATGGAGCCATCAACACACACGACCCACAGCACTCCCAGGTCAAAGCTCACATGCTGGTGACCATTGGGACAGGCAACCACTGGGATCCAGTCTGTGCCATCGGGTGTGCAGCGAGTGACACCAGTTCGTTTGAATAAGCTCCCTTGAGAGTTTACACCATAGACACTGCCATCAGTTGCTACTTCAATCATGGACAGAAGTCCAGGAATATTCACAAAGCTGCCGGACCCTGAACAGACACTAGACGACACATCCTTCATGATGAAGATTTGGTCGTTGTGGTTCACTCCCCAACAGCTGTATGGACCACAGCTGTAGTACTTCAGCTTTCCACCAATATTAATCCAAGGAATGTTACTGGATAACCATTTGTTGTTAGCATCCATATTTGAACAGAATATGTCATCATACATATTGACACCTGCAATGATCTGATCACCTCCGGCATCCACCTGATTGAGAAGCCCTTCAAGCCTAACAAAACCGCCACTCTGAAACCTAAAGATGTTGTTTGCTGTATTAACCCCCAGCTGACCAGCAGGACCAACACTGAAGTGCTTTAGAGACCCGCTGATCTTTGTGAAGATGTTATCAATCAGGACGAATATCTCATTATT
>NZ_QODJ01000146.1:0-789 GCF_009935965.1 Pseudomonas sp. L13 | reverse complement strand
GCGTGGACGCCAGTCTGCGTGGAGCCATCCTTGAAATACCACCCTGGCAACTTTGAGGTTCTAACTCAGGTCCGTTATCCGGATCGAGGACAGTGTATGGTGGGTAGTTTGACTGGGGCGGTCTCCTCCTAAAGAGTAACGGAGGAGTACGAAGGTGCGCTCAGACCGGTCGGAAATCGGTCGTAGAGTATAAAGGCAAAAGCGCGCTTGACTGCGAGACAGACACGTCGAGCAGGTACGAAAGTAGGTCTTAGTGATCCGGTGGTTCTGTATGGAAGGGCCATCGCTCAACGGATAAAAGGTACTCCGGGGATAACAGGCTGATACCGCCCAAGAGTTCATATCGACGGCGGTGTTTGGCACCTCGATGTCGGCTCATCACATCCTGGGGCTGAAGCCGGTCCCAAGGGTATGGCTGTTCGCCATTTAAAGTGGTACGCGAGCTGGGTTTAGAACGTCGTGAGACAGTTCGGTCCCTATCTGCCGTGGACGTTTGAGATTTGAGAGGGGCTGCTCCTAGTACGAGAGGACCGGAGTGGACGAACCTCTGGTGTTCCGGTTGTCACGCCAGTGGCATTGCCGGGTAGCTATGTTCGGAATAGATAACCGCTGAAAGCATCTAAGCGGGAAACTAGCCTCAAGATGAGATCTCACTGGAACCTTGAGTTCCCTGAAGGGCCGTCGAAGACTACGACGTTGATAGGTTGGGTGTGTAAGCGCTGTGAGGCGTTGAGCTAACCAATACTAATTGCCCGTGAGGCTTGACCATATAACACCCAAGCAATTTGA
>NZ_QODJ01000145.1:0-875 GCF_009935965.1 Pseudomonas sp. L13 | reverse complement strand
GTTGCCGGCTCGAGGACTTTGGCCTTGGCCAGTTGCTCAATCAAGGCTTCGGAGGGCTTGGGTGGCGGGACGTTGGCTAGGCGTGCTTCAACCCATTGCAGCTTGCCGTCCCAGGCCGGCAGTTTGGCCGGTGGTAGGGGGAGGATTTCATTGATCTCGGGGACTTTGGGGTTGGCGTAGGACGCGTTCGACAGTAGTGTTCCGATTTTCTCATACCGCTCGGCGCGCTCCAGGTCTTCTTGTTGGCCGAGGTAGTACAGCTCATCGGTAGGAGGTGGGGCGCGAAATGCTTTTTCTAAACGGTTAGGAGCACTTTCGTTACCTGCCATTACGCCGAGTTGGAATACTTCAAGTGCCTCTTGGTATTGCCCCTTGTATTTCAGGTAGACACCTAAAGCGATGGCTGCTCTCCCATGGCCCTGCTCAGCGGCACAACGATACATTTGGAGCGCAACGTCCGGGGCAATATCACTCGGCTCAAGTTTGTCGCCGACATAGTACTGGGCTTGTGCGCTGCCCTGATCGGCGGCCTTGCGGTAGTAGCGCAGCGCCATGTCCGGGTCCTGCTTCAGCCCGGCGGCTCCCTGCTGCAAAAAGACTCCCACGAAGTAATAGCCTGTCGCTACGCCCGCGTCGATCAGTTGCTGGCTCATACGCAGGTAGGTTTCGCCACTGAGCGTGAAGCTGCCGCGCATGGCGCCGTTCTGCAAGTTGATATTGGCTTTGTAATGGCCGTTTTCGGCTGCG
Source organism: Pseudomonas sp. L13 (assembly GCF_009935965.1). NCBI lineage: Bacteria > Pseudomonadati > Pseudomonadota > Gammaproteobacteria > Pseudomonadales > Pseudomonadaceae > Pseudomonas > Pseudomonas sp. L13. Next base: position 128 of record NZ_QODJ01000145.1, on the reverse strand, counting down.
ATGCGGTACAGCCGCTCGATTTCGGCATCGACACTTTTGTCCTGTTTGAGTTGGTTGTTCTTCTGCAACCAGCGGGCGTACTGGAACAGCACATCAGTTTCGGCGGACGGCGTGGGGATCTGTTCATG
>NZ_QODJ01000144.1:612-929 GCF_009935965.1 Pseudomonas sp. L13 | reverse complement strand
CTTCACACCCGTTGTTCACAATAACCTACTAATACACAGCCATGGATGAGGAAATCGCTGCCCTGGTCGTTGATAACGGCTCCGGTATGTGCAAAGCCGGTTTTGCTGGAGATGATGCCCCTCGTGCTGTTTTCCCCTCCATTGTTGGCAGACCCAGGCATCAGGGAGTGATGGTTGGCATGGGACAGAAGGACTCCTATGTGGGAGATGAGGCTCAAAGCAAGAGAGGTATCCTGACCCTTAAGTATCCTATTGAGCACGGTATTGTGACCAACTGGGATGATATGGAGAAGATCTGGCACCATACTTTCTACAAC
>NZ_QODJ01000144.1:0-551 GCF_009935965.1 Pseudomonas sp. L13 | reverse complement strand
CCCAGATCATGTTTGAGACCTTCAACACCCCTGCCATGTATGTGGCCATCCAGGCTGTGCTCTCCCTGTATGCTTCTGGTCGTACTACTGGTATTGTGATGGACTCCGGTGATGGTGTGACCCACACTGTACCCATCTACGAGGGTTATGCTCTTCCCCATGCAATCCTGCGTCTGGATCTGGCTGGTCGTGATCTGACAGACTACCTGATGAAGATCCTGACCGAGCGTGGCTACAGCTTCACCACCACGGCCGAGAGAGAAATTGTCCGTGACATCAAGGAGAAGCTGTGCTATGTGGCCCTGGACTTTGAGCAGGAGATGGGAACCGCCGCCTCCTCTTCCTCTCTGGAGAAGAGCTATGAGCTCCCTGACGGGCAGGTCATCACCATTGGCAATGAGCGTTTCCGTTGCCCTGAGGCTCTTTTCCAGCCATCCTTCCTAGGTATGGAATCTTGCGGTATCCATGAGACCACCTTCAACTCCATCATGAAGTGTGATGTGGACATTCGTAAGGACCTGTATGCCAACACTGTGCTGTCTGGAGGTACC
>NZ_QODJ01000143.1:0-964 GCF_009935965.1 Pseudomonas sp. L13 | reverse complement strand
GGCAAAGTTTGTTAGAATGGGTTTCTTGCAAGGTGTTTTAGTGTTGGTTGTGATTGTGGCTTTTGATCTGAAGAGTGCCTGGGGAAGTTTGAAACACCGTCAAAGTTCAAGCAGCATGAAGCCACAATCAGCTCCGGCTTCCAGAGGTCATGCTCTTTCTTCTCAAGGGTTCTTGAATCCTTTCCAAAAGGATTATCAGTTTCCGGTTCTTGACTCCAGAAGATTTGCGCAAGAGCCTCTTGGTCTTCAGGAGAAGCAGCTGATGCAGGGTCCAGTCAAGCCTTTGGACTGGAAGTTTCCAGTTGTCCCAGAAGTGCAACGTGAGTTGGCGGCGAACTTCCAGTTGAGGCAACCTGTGACTCCCAGTAGTGTGGCTGTTCAATGCAGTGAGAACCGGGTTCATGTGGAGGTGAAGAAGGATATGTTCAGCAATGGTCAGCTGATCCAGCCAAGTGGTTTGTCTATGGGAGGCTGTCCTGTTGTTGGTGAGGACTCTGCCTCTGGGGTGCTCATCTTTGAATATGCACTGCAGGACTGCAATAGTGTGTTGATGATGACCGAGGATGAGCTCGTCTACACCTATGCGGTTACCTACACTCCTGTGGCATTTGCTGGCACGCCGATTACCCGTACTGAGGGTGCAGTTGTTGGCGTTCAATGCCACTATCAAAGGCTCCATAATGTGAGCAGTAATGCTCTGAGGCCAACTTGGGTTCCTTACGCTTCAACGGAGGTTGGCGAGGATGTCTTGGTGTTCTCCATGAGCCTCATGATTGATGACTGGTCCTTTCAGAGGCCTTCAAATATATACTACTTGGGTGACACTATCAATATTGAGGCATCTGTGAAGGTGTACAACCATGTCCCACTGCGTGTGTTTGTGGACAGCTGTGTGGCCACCCAAGTACCTGATGTGACTTCTGTTCCGAGATATTCCTTCATTGAGAATCATGGGTGCCTTGTG
>NZ_QODJ01000142.1:0-988 GCF_009935965.1 Pseudomonas sp. L13 | reverse complement strand
TTGGCTGGAGTCATGGGCTGGCCCATCGGCTGGTGGTGTCGGGCGATTCGGTGGTGTGGACCGACCATGAGAACCGCTCGACTACCCTGCCCTTGCCCACCGACTCTCGGCCCGCGATCACCAATAGCCTGGCGGAAGCGGCGATCTATCTGGGCTCGGCTCCTGATGAACTGGTGCTGGCCCAGGCGTCGCGTTTCTACCACTTTCGCAACGGTGTGCTGACAACCATCAGCGATGCGTATGACAACCGCCTGCGCCTTTGCCGGGATCGTTCAGGGCGGATTGAGCGGCTGGATAGCGGTGCGGGTCGCTCGTTGCTGTTGCGTTATGAGTTGGGTCGCATCGTCGCGGTGGACTATCAGGTGCATCGCGCCAAAGGACGTGAGCCCTACGTGTGGGAGACCGAGCAAAACCTCGTTTCCTACGCCTATGACGAACACGGCCGACTGGTCTGCGCGACCAATGCTGTCGGGGAAAGCGAACGTTATCGGTACGACGATCAGCACGTCATTCTTGAACGCCAACTGGCCGGTGGCGCGAGTTTCTTCTGGGAATGGGAACGCGCTGGCAAGGCGGCGCGCTGTGTCCGGCATTGGGCGAGCTTTTCGCAGATGGACACGCGTTATGCCTGGGGCGATGACGGGCGTGTCACCGTGCATAACGCCGATGGTAGCCAGGAAGTCTATGTCCATGACGACCGGGCGCGGTTGGTGCAACGCGTCGATCCGGACGGCGCCACGCACTTTAAGTCCTACGATGACCAGGGGCGGCTGACTGTCGAGCAAGACCCGATGGGCGCGGTAACGGCCTATCAATATGACGACGCCGGACGCTTGGTGGCGCTGTTTCCGGGGGATGATGAGCCGACGTCCTACGAGCATGACAATGGTTTTGTACGAGTTGTCAGGCGCGGGGAGGCGGTCTGGAAATATGAGCGTAATGAGCAAGGCGATGTTACGCGTAGGACCGATCCCGATGGTGAGGTTAC
>NZ_QODJ01000141.1:0-1018 GCF_009935965.1 Pseudomonas sp. L13 | reverse complement strand
AACGCGCCCTGCCAGTCGGTGACAATCGCCCGACGCCACTGGTTGTTGAGCCCTGCCGCCGAAGGTTGCAGCACCCGCTGCCAGGCCTGCGCCAGTGGCTGCACAAACAGCGTCTGGCCGACCACGCCCCACTCCGCGCCGAGGCTGGCGGCGATCAGGCTGCCGTAGGACTGGGTGTCGGTGAGGTCCACGCTCTTGCCCTGGAACACCGTCTGCGCCAGGGCCTGGGTCATTTCCCGGGGGTCGGAGGCGCTGCTCACTTGTTGCAGCTTCAGGCGCACCCGCGTCACGCGGGTGAGGAAGGCTTGCAGGCTCAGGCGCTCGCTGTCGGCCTGGCCTTCGGCGTCTTTGCCGAGCAGGGTCAGCAGCGGCCCGAAGGTGCCTTCCAATGGGCTACGCGGTACCTGGCTTTGCTGGTCGATCAGCGGCACCTTGTCCTGGTCGAGCAGGTCTTTTGCCGACTTCATCAATGAGTCGGCCAAGGCTTGCGTACGCATGCCGGCCTGGCCTTGGTAAGCCAGGGTGTTCATCAGCGCAATCAGCGGCGACTGGCGCACGTCGGTCATCAGGGTCAACTGGTCGATCACATCGCCCATACCCTCGGCCTTGCGCCAGCGCAGGCTGTTAAGAAAGTCCAGCCAGGCGCTGGCGTAGTCCTGGAAGTAGCGCTCGGTGAGTTGCGCCTTGAGCATCTGCGGGGTCAGCTCGCTGGCGATGTCGGTCTGACTGTCGCTGAGCACCCAGTCGATTTCCTCGCGGCGTGCTTCGGCGATCTCATCGATGGCCTGGCGCACCCGGCCTTCCCATGCCTGCCGGGTAAAGACGCCCGGTACGCTGGCGGTGGTGGTGAACAGCGCCGAAGCATCGGTTTCACCGACCATGCCGTGCAGGCTCAACGCCGGGTATTGATTGGCCGCAATGTCGAGCACCTTGCGGTACAGCGCGGCCTGCGCATTGCGCTGGCCCAACTGGCTGAGCAACACCTGGCGAGCCTGGGCCACCAGCGCCGGGTCGGCCT
>NZ_QODJ01000140.1:0-1018 GCF_009935965.1 Pseudomonas sp. L13 | reverse complement strand
AACGCGCCCTGCCAGTCGGTGACAATCGCCCGACGCCACTGGTTGTTGAGCCCTGCCGCCGAAGGTTGCAGCACCCGTTGCCAGGCCTGCGCCAGCGGCTGCACGAACAGCGTCTGACCGACCACGCCCCACTCCGCGCCCAGGCTGGCGGCGATCAGGCTCCCGTAGGACTGGGTGTCGGTAAGGTCCACGCTTTTGCCCTGGAACACGGTTTGCGCCAGGGCCTGGGTCATTTCCCGCAGGTCGGAGGCGCTGCTCACCTGTTGCAGCTTCAGGCGTACCCGCGTTACGCGGGTGAGGAAGGCTTGCAGACTGAGGCGCTCGCTGTCGGCCTTGCCTTCGGTGTCTTTGCCGAGCAGGGTCAGCAGCGGCCCGAAGGTAGCGTCCAATGGGCTGCGCGGCACCTGGCTTTGCTGGTCGATCAGCGGCACCTTGTCCTGGTCGAGCAGGTCTTTGGCCGACTTCATCAGCGAGTCAGCCAAGGCCTGCGTGCGCGTACCGGCTTGGCCCTGGTAGGCCAGGGTGTTCATCAGCGCAATCAGCGGCGACTGGCGCACGTCGGTCATCAGGGTCAACTGGTCGATCACATCGCCCATGCCCTCGGCCTTGCGCCAGCGCAGGCTGTTGAGAAAGTCCAGCCAGGCACTGGCGTAGTCCTGGAAGTAACGCTCGGTGAGCTGCGCCTTGAGCATCTGCGGGGTCAACTCACTGGCGATATCGGCCTGGCTGTCGCTGAGCACCCAGTCGATTTCCTCGCGGCGCGCTTCGGCGACCTCATCGATGGCCTGGCGCACCCGGCCTTCCCACGCCTGCCGGGTAAAGACGCCCGATACGCTGGCGGTGGTGGTGAACAGCGCCGAAGCATCGGTTTCACCGACCATGCCGTGCAGGCTCAACGCCGGGTATTGATTGGCCGCGATGTCGAGCACCTTGCGGTACAACGCGGCCTGCGCATTGCGCTGGCCCAACTGGCTGAGCAACACCTGGCGAGCCTGGGCCACCAGCGCCGGGTCGGCCT
>NZ_QODJ01000139.1:0-1051 GCF_009935965.1 Pseudomonas sp. L13 | reverse complement strand
AATTCAGTGCGCATCCTGCCGGCTCAGCATGTGGCCACTCATCGCAGCGGCCCGAAAAATGATCGCAACGATGCCTTGGCGATCCTGCGTGCCGGGCGCGACTGCAGGATATCTGCCGTACCGGTCAAAAGTGCGGCGGCGCTCACAATGCAAGCGCTGCATCGGGCCCGACAGGGATATATACGGCGACGCACGGCGGTCGGTAATCAGATGCGCGGCTTACTGCTGGAGCAGGGAGTATCCATGCCCCAAGGCGAAATGGCCGTCAGCCAACGTATCCCGCGAATACTGGAAGACGCCACCCAGCCATTGCCCGATTTGCTGCGCGAACTCATCGCCGAACTGTTAGTTGAATGGGTTCATTTGGGCGAGCGCGTCAACGCGTTGACCGGTCGGCTCGAAACAGCGGCGAAGAACGATGAGACCGCCAAGCGATTGATGACGGTGCGCGGAGTCGGCCCGATCATAGCCACAGCACTGCTGGCTAAGCAGACTGAGCCGGAACGCTTCGCCAATGCTCGACAGTTCGCCGCCTACTTCGGGCTGGTGCCCAGCCAGCACAGTAGCGGAGAAAAAGTCCGGCTCGGCAAGATGAGCAAGAAGGGAGATGCGTATTTGCGCAGCCTGGCGGTCCAGGGTGCTCACGCCGTTTTAAGACAGGTACGACCGGATTCAGAGCAACCCGACGACCAACGGCTACAGCGTTGGGTATCTCGCCTGGGGCGCAAGGAGGCGGCGGTGCGTTTGGCCAACCGCAACCTGCGTATCCTCTGGCGGCTCTTGCAGAACGACCAGACGTATCGCCGCCAACCAGGCAATAGTCAGGAGGCTGCGATGAGCCACTGACTCACAGAGTTCTGCCACCGGGGCGTTAGCCGCTCCAACCCATGCTAAAGAACATTGACCCCTGGTCAGACCGTCGCGAATTGATGCCTGCGCTCCTACCGGCCCTTGAGGCCTTTTTGTAATGGGCATATCGCGAGCTGATCCAATGTTGGCCAGAAGCTGTTTAGGGCTTCCTCGAATAGGCCTGATACATAGATGCAACCGG
>NZ_QODJ01000014.1:0-93794 GCF_009935965.1 Pseudomonas sp. L13 | reverse complement strand
GTCGTTGGCTTCTATAAGAATGCCACCGTGGCGCATAGACGCCTCGGCTTGGGCGAGTCCATCCAATTACAGTAAGGCGGTGCTAGTGCGCCGTGACCCGCTGGCGCATCGCCGAGTTGTTCGGTGACAACGCCAGCGCCAACTGTGTGCGGTTGTGCATATGGGTCAAGCGCAGCACTTGAGACACGTACAGCTTGACCGTGTTCTCGGTAATCCCCAGCTCACAGGCAATCTGGTAGTTGGTCTGGCCCTTGCCCACCAGGCGCGCCACGTCCAACTGGCGCGGTGACAGTTGATTGAAGATGGCCGGGATCTCCAACGGCCCGGTGTCATCGGCCGATAGGTCCCCGCCATTGTCCTGAGGCACCGGGTTGCGGCGCACCTTGTCCAGGTCCATATACAAGTCGTTGATGGATTCGGACAGGTACTGCAATTTCTGGTTAAGCGTGCCCAATTGCAGGTCTTTTTGCCGCTCCTCCAAGGCCGCTTCCTGGCGCTTGAGGCCTTCGAGCAATTCATCGAGGTTGATCGGCTTCTGGTAGTAATCGGCGATCCCCGCACGCAGCGCCTTGATCACATCCTGCTTGTCGGCGCGGCCGGTGAGCATGATCGCTTCGAACGCACGATGTTTGCCGGCTATCCGTTGCAGCGCCTGGACCAGCTCGATGCCGTCCATGTCCGGCATATGCAGGTCGCACAGCACCAAACCGATCAGAGGGTCTTCGCTAAAACGCTGGACAGCTTGCTGGCTCGACTCGCACGGGACACAACGGTACCCGCTGCTTTCAAGAAATTCACAGAGCTCCTCTACGATTAATGGTTGATCGTCGACTACGAGCACTTTTATTGCAGACGTAAGCTTGTTCACGCGCTACTCCATGCCTGGCAAGCCAAAATGTTGACCTATCCTTTCTGACGAAAAATCCTACATGACCACTCATTAAACGTAGACGTACTTTCCGACTATGTACATAGGACTAATCAATTCGAACGACTAGTGGATCCAAAACCAGCAACCGGCAAAACCTGTCAAAACGAAGGGCGCAAAAGGCTGTTTTGTTGACGCTTGCCCTACCCGTTCAACGCGGCCTGAGCTAAGCCCTTGATGCATAAGTGTCCAGGCCACCATAGCGGCGCCCGCACCGATCAGCGTCCCTAACAGGTACTCGATATTGGAGGCCAGGCCCAGGGCGGCGAGCAACTTCACATCGCCCGCGCCAAAGCGGCCCAATGCATAGCCTGGCAGGGTCAGCAGCAGCGCCAACCCCAAGGCCAGGCCGCCTTCGCTGCGAGACGCGCCCAACCACGTTGCCCCCGCCCACAGCAGGTAGATCAACGCCAGCAGCCCGACGCCCAGGGTCAGCGCATTGGCAATTTGCCGTTGGCGAATATCCTGAACCGCACACACGCCCAACCACAACAGAATCACTACATTCTGGATCACGTAAAAAACATCCCTTTTGGCTGAATGATTCTATGCTGATATCAGGTACTCGCCTCAGGGTAGACGCAGTCATGAAATCAGGCCTCCCGAGAACACAGAAAGGTGCCGCGGCGATCGAGTTTGCCTTGGTCTTCGTGATTTTTTTTGCGGTGTTCTACGGCATGCTCAGCTACAGCTTGCCGCTGCTGTTGATGCAGTCATTTCACCAGGCTGCGGCCGAAGGGGTACGCCGCAGTGTGTCCCTGGACCCGAGCACCGCCGGCTATTCGGCCCTGGTTGTGCAACGCGCCAAGGATGCGGCCCAGGCCCAACTGAATTGGATCCCTGGCTCATTGAAGTTCTTGCCCGGCTATATCACCGCCACCTACACCAATAATTTGCTGACGGTGAAGATCACCTATCCCTCGGCCAATATCAAAGCGGTCTTGCCGGCCTTGGTGTTGCCTGGGGTGGGTACCGTACCCAACCTGCCCACCAACCTCACCGCCACCTCGAGCCTTCAGTTTTGACGACAGGCGATAAATTGTTCGCACGCCTGCGCGGGCTTACCAGCGCACTGGCTCTGGACGCGCCAACGACGCCCGCGCCGGGCCTGCAAGTGCAACTGGACAACCTGGGCCGGGTGCTGAGCATCACGGGCGCCTTGAGGCCTTTGCTTGCCCAGCATCTTGCCAACGTGCCCAACCCACCCTTGCAGGCCTTGCTGTGTGCCGACAGCGCGCGGAGTGTCGAGGGCACGCCGCAGGAGTGGCAACGACACGGCCTGGACCTCGACTTCCAGGGCGCCGCCGGCCAGGTCCTGCATACCCGCGGCTGGATCGAGCCAGAGGGCGACGCCTGGGCCCTGCACCTGCTGGACATCACTGACCTGCTGGCTGACCGGGCACGGGTGCAGCAACGCGAACAGAACCACCAACTCGCCGCCCTGATGAGCGAACAGCTGCGCGTGTGCAGTGTCAGCCGCCTGCATCACGTGTTCAGCGAACACCTGCGCAGCGTGGCCCAGCGCTGGCGCATTCCCTGCGTCGCCATGGCACTGCTCGATGAGGATGACCAGGGCTGGCGCATCTACAGCCAATACGCCGCCCACGACGCCCCAGCCTTGTGGCAAACCGGGCAGCACCTGGGCACCAGCCTGGACAGCATCAACGGCAACACGCCACTGAGCCTGGACATTGCCCAGGGCCGCAGCGACAACCCGCGCCTGCGCAGTGTGTTTGGCAATGCCGACGGTTTCCTGGTGCCGTACCGCGACAGCCATGGCGCCGCCGCGTGGCTGCTGTGTGGTTTCTATAACGGCCAGGCACACCACACAGGCGAGCGTGACTGGCTGAACCTGTGCGCAGCACTCGCCGCGCCGCTGCTGGGCCGCCTGCGCGAACAGCGCCACCACCAGCAACTGGAACGCGTGGAAGCCCTGCAAGGCCTGCTTGGCACGGGCTGGTGGGAACTGTTGCCCGCCACCCAGGAGATCCAGCTGGCGCCGCAACTATTGCGCAACCTGAGCCTGGACGAAGGCCCCACCCGCCAGCCCCTCGGCACCTGGCTCGAACTTATCCACCCCGCCGACCGCCAGGCCCTCAACAGCCGCCTGCAAGACCTGCAAGCCCTGGGCAAGCCACTGCTGACCAGCGTGCGCCTGCAACGCACCGACGCTGAACAGTCGCCCCTGTGGTACCGCATACAGGGCCAAGTACTGGGCGCCGGCAATGAACGACGCTGGATCGGCTTCATGCTCGACATCAGCGACATCCAGAACCAACAACTGCAAGCCGCCGCCGCCCATGCGCGCCTGGACAACTTGATCGCCAGCTCACCGGCCGTCATCTACGTGCAGCGCTACGTCAACGGCGCGCTGCACCCGGCGTTTTTCAGCGCCAGCCTGTTGCCGTTGCTGGGCTGGACCTTGGCCGATTGCAACCACGACACCCTGGCAGCGCTGATCCACCCCGACGACCGTGAGCACTACTTCGAACGCACCCGCCAACTGCTGCGCGAAGGCAACGTGCGCAGCCGCTACCGCCTGCGCGACAAACAGGGCCACTACCACTGGCTGCTCGACGAAGCCAAGCTGTTGCGCGACGACCTCGGCCTGCCGGTGGAAGCCGTAGGCCTGTGGCTGGACGTCACCGAGGCAACCCTGGCCGCCGAACAGGTGCGCCAAAGTGAAGAACGCTACCGCATCCTGGTAGAAGACTCGCCAGCGATGATCTGTCGCTACCGCCCCGACCTGACCCTCACCTTCGGCAACACGCCGCTGGCCAATTACCTGGAATGCCGGCCCGAGCACCTGCAAGGCATCGACCTGGGCCAGTGGCTATCGGATGAACAGCGCACCGCCTTTGTACAGCGCATTCACCAGTTGACCCCGGAATTCCCGGTGAGCACCGCGGAAATCAGCCTGCAACTGCCGGGGCGCGAACATGCCTGGTGGGTGTGGTCGGACCGCGGCGTCTTCGATGAACAAGGCGCCCTGATCGAAGTACAAGCCGTGGGCCGCGACAACACCGAGGTGCGCCGCTCCCAGCAACAACTGACCCAAAGCGCAAAAATGGCCACCCTCGGCGAAATGGCCACCGGCCTGGCCCATGAGATCAACCAGCCGCTGAACGTGATGCGCATGGCCATCGCCAATGTGCTCAAGCGCCTGGGCAATGGCGACGCGCAAATCGACTACCTTACGGAAAAACTGCAACGCATCGACGCCCAGGTACAACGCGCCGCACGAGTGGTCGACCACATGCGCGTCTTCGGCCGCCGCTCGGAAATCGAGCAGCACCCCTTCGACCCGGCGCAGGCACTGGAAGGCACCCTGTCCCTGCTCAGCGAAGGCCTGCGCGGCAAAGGTGTAGACGTGCGCATCAGCCCTACCGACTTCTCGGTACAGGTCAAAGGCTATGTCGACCAACTGGAACAAGTACTGATCAACCTGATGGTCAACGCCCGCGACGCCCTGCTCAGCCAGCGAGAAAAAGACCCTGCCCTGCGCCCCTGGATTGCCCTGCACAGCGAGCACGACAGCCGCCATGTACGTATCTGGGTCGAAGACAACGCCGGCGGGATCGACCCGCGCCTGTTGGAGCGGATTTTCGAGCCATTCTTTACCACCAAACCGATAGGCGTGGGTACCGGGCTGGGGCTCTCGGTGAGCTATGGGATTGTGGAGAATATGGGTGGGCGCCTGAGCGTTACCAACGGCGAGGCCGGCGCGAAATTCTGCGTTGAGTTGCCCATCGTGTAGGCCTACATCACCGCCCCGGTGTCAGGGCAGTTGTCGTGTCCCCGCTTTTTGAAAAACATTCCGGGTAGCCGCAAAGTATGGCCATGCATTTTTACTTAGTTGAGCGCCGAGGGCTGCCACCGCTACCATCGACATTTTCCAGCCTCAAAGAGAGGCAATTCAAAAATCTCAGCGCGAACGTAGAAGTCGATTAATTTCATTCAAGTCGCGCTCCGTGAGCCTGCCCACAGCCGCCTTGAGGCGTAACGTAGCCAACAAAGTATCGTAGCGAGCTCGCGAAAGCTGCTGCACCGTTTCGGTGAAGCGGCTCTGAACCTCCAGCACATCAATGCTGATACGAGCACCCACTCTGTAGCCCAACTTGTTAGCCTCCAGGGCAGATTTTGCCGAGACTCGAGCTGTTTCCAACGCTTTTATTTGCGCCATACCACTGACCACTCCCAACCAAGCTTCCCGTACTTGCAACTGCGCAACACGCTTGGCTTCCTCGTATTGAGCTTCGCTCTGGCCACTCAACGCTTGGGCCTGGCGCACTGCTGAGCTAGTGCGTCCACCACCGTATAAAGGCAAACTGACACGCAGGCCGATACTGGTCGAGTCACTGCGCTCAGTACCCACGTTCGGGCGCTGCTGCATACTTTTACTAGCGACTAGATCAACTGAAGGCAAGTGATCAGCCTTACGACTGCGCACCTCATTGCGAGCGATATCCAGGAGCAGGGCCTGTGCCTGAACTTCAAATCCGTTCTGTTCTGCCTCCCTAATCCACGAATTGATATCGGCAGGATATGGCGGTTCAAGACTTACCCCATCGCGCAGGCCTAGCAGAGATCCAGATTGCCGTCCGATGATCCGCGCCAATCCCTGCCGGGCCAGTTCAACATCACTATTAGCCTTGATAGATGCCGCCAAAGCCCGATCGGCGCTAGCCTGCGCCTCATACACATCAGCAATGCTGACATTACCCAGTTCAAACTGTTTACGAGCACTGGCTAGTAGTTGAACATCAGCCACCTGTTGCTGGCGCAAGGTATCGAGGACCTCTTCGGTATTCAAAACCTCAAAGTAGGCGGTGGCGACACGCAGCATTAGTGTCTGTTGTGCACTGTAAAAGCGGCTGATGGCAAGGGCTGTCTGCTGGCTACCTTGCTGATACAGAATCCAATTCTTCCAGCGAAATACAGGCTGGGCCAATTGTATGCTGTAGGTCTGGTTCTGCCGGCGATGCTCTATTTCTCCCCCCTGAACCTGGTACTGGTTGCGGTTCCACAAATTCTGCGCCTGCAAGGACAACTCCGGCAGCAGGCCAGCACGCGCCTGTACAACCGTTTCCAAGCCTGCATCACGTTCAGCTTGAGCTGCCGACAGCTGTTGATCATTGAGTAGGGCATCCTCGTAAATACTTATAAGATCGTCCGCCTGAGCAGCCATAGCCCACGGCAGCATAAGCACGCCGAACAACCGCCTTAGGAATGGCATCAGGCGGACACTGGTCCGGCAGTGAGCCTGAGGTCATCAATGATCATGCCTTTTTCCATCCGGACAATTCGATGCGCTAAGGCAATGGTTTCTGGCCTGTGAGCAATGCTGATCCGAGTCATGGGCATGCGTTGCATGGCATGAACTACACACCGTTCGCTGTGAAGGTCCAGTTGGCTGGTGGCTTCATCCAACGCCAGAATTTTGGGTTGTTTGTATAATGCCCGTGCCAATAACACTCTTTGCCGCTGACCACCGGAAAGACCACTGCCCATCTCCGCAACCAGTGTCTGATATCCCATCGGCATCTGGCAGATGGTGTCGTGGATAAAGGCATCTCGAGCGACCTCTTCGATCTTGCCTTGATCGGCCTGAGGGGCAAAACATGCAATATTTTCTGCCAGTGAACCAGCAAACAGCTGGTCCTCCTGCATTACCACACCGATCAAACTGCGTAACCCATCGATTCCAAGTTGCCGAGCCGGAACACCGCCGATTAGCACCTCACCCTCGGTGGGTTGAAGCAGGCCAAGCATCAGCTTAAACAGAGTTGATTTGCCGCAACCAGAGGCCCCAACGATCGCTACAGAATCACCAGCAACAATCGTTAGTGAAAGGTTACGAATAATCCAGGGCTCGCCTTCGGCATATCGGAAAGAAACATCTCTGAATTCAAGGTGGGGCTCAATAAGCTGCACATCGATTTCCCATTGAGATGAAGGCTCAATTGGCTCTAACGCGATGTCAGCCAGGCGTTCGGCATGCAAGGACAGCATTCTGATTTCGATACCCAGATCAATCAGCTTGCTAGCTCGCCCGGTGAATTGACTCTTATAAGCCATAAAAGCCAGCAGCATGCCCAAAGACAAGCTGCCCTCAAGTACTGCCAGGCCACCGACATACAGCAACAACATGCCCTCAACGCCAAAAATCAAAGTATTAAAACTGGCGAACGTCAGCAGCATTTTCTGTGTAGTAACATCGCGATTTTGTACGTCTGCCATTAGGTTCTGCCAAGTGGCCAGGCGTGCAGAAGTCATGTTGAACAATTTGAGTGGAAGTACTGTGCGGATGCTTTCAAGAAAGTAAGAATTCTCCCTAGCCGCCAGTACTATTCGTTCTTCGGAGGCATTGCGCAACGGATGATAAAACGCCAGACGCAACACTGCGTAAAGCAGTACAGCCACGCCTACAATACCGGTCAACGCACCGCTGTACAGCATCATCATTGCAAGGGTAATAAGCGTGACCAGACTATCGATCACCACGGTGATCGCACCGTTGGTGAGGATATTACGAATGGCTGATAACGATTGAAACCGTGCGGTAATATCGCCTAGTTGACGTTTTTCGAAGAATGGCCATGGCAGTCGCAACAAATGACTGAACAAATTTCCAGACCACTGCAATGCCAACTGTTGATTGAGCCGTAACCCCATCCAGCCTTGTGCCATCCGCAGCGCAAAATCGATCAACATCAGTAGGCAGCCGCCCATTACCGCCAGCAGCAAAAGATGGTGATCAGCAGACACTAAAGCACCGTCAACCACCCATTGCGTCACCTGAGGCGAGAGCAAGGCCACCATTTCCAGTGCCACCGCCAGAACAAAGATATTTCCCAGCGCTCGCTTGAGTCCTATTACCCGGCCAATCAGAGTCCTTAAACGCAGTCGGGGCTTGTGTTGAGCAGGAACAAACTCCGCGTTGGGTGACAACTCAAGAGCCACCCCGGTGAAGTTTCGAGAGGCTTCTTCCTGCGACAACACTTGGCGTCCGCACGCCGGGTCGAGAATTATAAGACGACCTGACTGAGTCTTTACCAACACAACAAAGTGGTTCATGTTCCAGTGCAAGATACAGGGCGTGCGAAGCTGAGGAATCTCGTCTAGCTCAAGCCGTAAGGGACGGCAGGTAAACTCCAGACTCTGGGCATAGCGAATCAACTGCGCCAGGCTTGTACCCTTGATTGAAACCGCAAATCGCCGCCGCAGAGTCGCCAAATCCAGATGCAGGCCGTGCGCTGCAGCCACCATGACCAGACACGCCAGACCGCACTCTTGGCTCTCGGACTGCAAGGTCACTCGCATCATAACGGTTCCTGCTCAGACAAAACGATCAGGAAGGTTCTCAAGGTCGAATCAATTCGAGAGTGTCCTGATGACATAGCTCGAACACCAGGGCCCGAACCTTCGCAGGATCCATTTCGGGGAGTAGTGCAAGCAGTTCGTCCAGACGAATTCCGGGTGAGTGCTCGATACTGCGCACGAGTAACAGAGCCTGTTCGTCAAGATTGACCCGCGTGCCGTTTGCGATCAGGTAGTTTTGTGCGATAGACAGGGTGCTGTTAGCTGAAAGCTGCAGACCTGCATCATCCGGCAACTGCTTAATTCCAGAATTCCCCAAAAGGTCGATGGCCAGCGGCGCGCCCACACGTTGAGCCGTATCAAATGCCTCCATGAAGCGTCCGTAGTGAGTCGGGTCCAGGACCATCCCTGCGAATTGCGAGGCCAACTGAGTCAGGTTCTCCCGGTCATCCTCGAACGTGCTCATGGATTTTCGGGCCGTCAGCAAGGCTGGCAGTTGCTGTTGCATTGACCACTGCACATAGTCCAGGACAACGGCTGGGAACGTGCCAATGGAGAGGTGGAAGGTTTCCTCCTCGAAAGGTAAGGGATTGTGCCACCAGCCTCTAGGTAGGTAGAGCACATCCCCTGGTTCTAGGACAAAATCCATACACGGCTCTGCAGGACAAGGGTAGTCATGCTCAAGGTCTTTACTCTGTTGCATGTACAGGGGGTCGCTGAAGCTTGGCTCATAAACGAACCAACGCTTGCGGCCAATCAGTTGGATGGAAAAAATATCCCGCGTATCCCAGTGCGTTTGGAAGGACGCCTGCCGACCAAATGCTGCGTAGGCACTGCTGACGGTTTGCCTGCCCGTGAACTGAGCTACCTGTCGGGCAAAGGCATGGACCTTTGGTTCAGTGACGATTTTGTTTGCAATCAGAGTCGCGCCGCTTTTCATGCGCTCGTAAACCGCTGACTTAATCAGTCGATGTCTGATCATACCCACATCGTAGAAAGTTTCGACGTACTCGCTTTTTGGCACCAATCCATTGTGAAGAATTTTAAAATCATCGGATTCGACGCTACTACGCTCAATGATTTGATTGGCGTCAGTCCAGGTAAACGCCTGCGTGACTTCAAAGGCTTTCTTGATCAGTAAAGGTTTCTTGCCTTGATAATGCTTAACAAAATCCGTTTTTGAAATATTGAAATCAATGATCATAGTACATCCATGATAATAATGTTGAGCAAGTCTGCTCAAGCCGGTGCGCAAGTTTAATGATGTGCAACCAAACTAAATCGTTATATTTATATCGGAATCAAGCAAGCCAGCGAGCAGAAACCATCGCGGTAATGATTGCAGGAACTCCTGCAATAAAGAATAGCTCTATCGGCTTCGACACCTTCCAGTGAGATATCACCAGGACGCCTTTTATGGCCAGTGCCAAAAACAGTTGAATCCCAAGATACAGAAAAAAGTCAGACATGTTTATGTTGCCCCTCCTTCTTATCAGTTCAGTCCCACCTATGGCCTTTACTGATGCATTCGTGCCCAAACAACCAGCGCGAATTATCATCCTTGGCGACGCCGTTGTTTACACTAGTAGCAGACCTGTTGCCACCAAGGCTGATAACTAAGAGCTAGCGATTGTAGTTGGTTCCTGCCGCATTCCATGCGTTGAGTCCGAAGCCCGCCGCCATGCCTCCGTAAAAACTTGCAGACCCTCCAGCGATGATAGTAGAAGCCACGGCTTGCCCACCCGCCGGTCCGGAAACAAAGCCTGCTACGGCACCAGCAGCCACGGCTGATGCGAAACCGGTCATGCTTCCTCCACCGGTCGTTGCCTCGAAGCCTACGTATCCCGCACCGGCAGTAATCGCGCCAGCAATAGCGCCCGGAACCCCAATGCCGCCAGAGACCACTTCCAACTCTTTAATAGTTATGTCTTTCAAAATTTGCCTCTCCATAAGGATCTTCAACGGTTAGAGCATAAACTACTCAGAACATCAATGATGTCCACAGTACCTCCCGGCACAATCAATTTTCATTTGATGCACCTAGTTTGGCACTGGTTAAACCAGGATCGATATCGATGGATAGTAATGCCGATACCTATATTAAAGCCCCTTCGCGGAGCAAGCGACCCTACACATGTAGGGGGGGGGGGCTGTTGATTACTCAGTCAAGATAGGGGAGGGACATCAACTTTTTAGCGCGCCTGATTACTTCGCTACGGAGGCGATCGTTACATCACAGGGTGCATGCCCTTTCAGAATCGTACTTGATTTGCCATTAATTCCATGCGGCTTCTGACACCACGTTTGCGCAATAGTGAGGATACATGGTCGCGCACGGTGTAATCACTTATGCTTAAGTCAAGTGCGATTTGCTTATTGGTTTTTCCGATCAAAAGCAGCTGCAAGACATCCGTCTCTCTTTTTGTCAGCTCCATGAGAGCTCCACTGTTTTTGTGTATTTCTTAAGATATCAAGGCTAATCTTCCAAGCCTCATTTAATTACGCAGCTTTCCCGTTACCGAATAGATAGGCTCTAGTGCCCATTCATACAGCCGTCTTCGATCCAAGAGAATGTCAGCCTCCAGCAGCATACCCGCTTGCAATGACTGGGATTTTCCATACAACTCAATACTGGAGGAGTCCAGTGCGACAGAAATCTGGTAAAACAGCTCAGTTGTTGGTCCAGAACCCTGCAGTGCAGTTGCGATATGAGGTTGTAACTCTTGCGTAGCGTAGGGACTCTTTGCAACATCAATAACGCGACCGCGAGCCATGCCAAACTTCTGATAGGGATAGGCCGCATAACGCATTAAGACTCTTTGCCCTGGCTCTATAAATCCTGCTTGGCGTGGGGCGGCGTACAGATGGGCTGACAAGGTTGCGCTCTCGGCAATCAAGCTGGCTAGTAATGAACCCGCAGTGACCTGCTGGCCGACCTGGGCTCTCAGGCCGGTCAGTGTCCCGGCATAAGGAGCAATGCTGACCAACTCACTACGGACTTCATTCTCAGCCTGCTCTTGCTTGACCAGCGCAGTGGCACTGTCAGCTTCACTTATCTCGCTGCGATGGCGTATTTCGATTTCTTGGCGCTGAGCTAACAGCTCCGTACGCTCTCGTTCCAGGCTTGCCCGGGCACGTTGGTTGCTTTGCTGCTGGCCTTGCAGGATCAACCAATCATTCTCGGCCTGCTGCAATTGAGCAACAGATATAAACCCGGCATCGACCAGCTCTTGCTGACGCCCCATTTGTGTGCGCGCCAACTCGGCACGACGCTGTAGCAATCGTACCTCCTCAGTGAATTGTCTAAGCTCACCGGCGATAGTGACTAGACGACTATCAAGCATGCGCAATTGTCCTGACAAGCGCTCGTCCGCCAGCTCCCTGTTACGGCGTATTAAATTCAAACGTTGATCCAACTGTTCGGAAATCAGCGCTTGCGTCGCACCAACGCCGGACAAGCGCTCACCGGAGATGACAAACAACACATCGCCTTTTTTGACCTTCTGCCCTTCAGTAACTCTCACCTGAGTAAGAACCCCTACACCCGGAGCAGACAGACGCACCATGCCCTGCTCCGGCATCAGCAACCCCCTCACAGTAGCCTTACGTGTATAGGTACCGAAGTAGGTAAAAGCCAGTATCAATAGCACCAACACTCCGGCAACAAGTGCAGCCAGGCTGTATCCCCACGGCTGGCTGATCAAGACATTACCAAAACGCTGCTCGTGAGCCGCTGCGAGCGCCTCGGAGCGAAAAAGGGGTGAAGGTACGGGCATATAAAGGCCTTTTGATAACGTCACTAACATCTTGCTCCAAGGCGCAAATGATATGTTATTGCATTTACATAAATACATTTTTTAAATAGCGCAAAATCCATCAATGTATTGCCAATCATTTCTGCGCTCTCAAACACGACCAAGCCCTGAATAGAGTTTTACGGGACTTTACCGAAGACTTTTAAAGGGGTGGCCGTAAGGGCGAAACCATAAGCGGTCATTTACGCAGGAAGGGCTCTGTACTGGACTGGACATCCTGATCAGCTATCGAGCCACAACCGGAAGCAAACCTCCTAGCAACAGGCTAAATCACCAGGTAAGCCCTGCCCATATGGCAGGTAAGGTTGGCACCGACTTCGGCATTGCCCAGGTTGATGCCCAAGGCACTCAGCAAAGTATTAACGATGGGGTCGAGAATCGGCGACAACACATTCTGGATCAGCCCCACCACCGCCGTAGTGATAGTCGCCAACAACCCGGCGACCCCAGCCAGCGCACCATTGGAGACACTGCCGCTAGGCGGTGCGTAAGTCACCTGCAAGCCATTAAGCGTCGACACCAGGCTGCCGACGATATTGGCGGTACCCGGCGCAAACTTGTAGGTGGGCGGCGCATTCATCTCGGCCACGGGCGCAAACACCATCGTGCTGGTTTGCGCGCCAATGGTGGAGTTGGCTTTCAACAGCAAACCGCCCCCCACATTCGGCGTACGGTTGGGGCTGCACAGCAGCGTCAGTACGACACAATAGCGCTCCCCAAAATCAATCAGCCTGACCGGCTGCACATTGACTGCAGCCGAGGAAGAAAAAGCCGCCACCGGATCCACCGTACCGACCGCCAGAGTTGCCAGGGACGTGGTGGTTTTCACCGTCAAGGATTTAGAGGCCGGCGAGTCGCAATTGAAATCCGTGACATTGGTTTGCGCACTGCCGGCTTCAATGTAAATGGCCAGCGACGTCGTGACATCGACGTCAGCCACGTTGCAGGCCACCAGGCACAACACACCGCCAACCACCGCCGGCAGGTTGAGGTTCAACAACCCTTTGACCACCTGGGACACCGGCGTGCCCAGGCCCGTCAATATGGACACCACGCCAGAGACCGCCTTGATGATCGGCGCCTGCACGGTCACCAACGTACGCACTTGCGCGGTGCGTACAAAAATCTGATCGGTCGGCGGGGTATTCTGCAAACCCTTCTTGGCCAATACAGGATTGCCAATCGCCGACAGCTGCGGCGGTTCGATGACCTTGGTCTGGATCGACACATTGCCCACCAACGGAATCGCGACCTGCGCCGCCGCACTCACCGCATTCTTGCTACTGGACAACTGCGCCACCGCTTCCAGCAGTTGAAACAGCTGCACGTTGCTGTTGAGCGCCGCCGTCGGCGTGCCGGTGGCGATGTCGAGCAGGTCACCCACGGTCAACAGCTTGCTGTTCGGTGCAATGGCTTGAATCGAAATCACGTCATTGACCACCGCCGTGACCGCCGCGCCGTTTTTCTGCAAGACCTTCACCGCAGCGTCAATCAGTTGAGTCGCCGAGACTGCGGTACTGAGTAAGGCGTCATAGTCGCCGGCCTTCACGTTCAGGTTGATCGCCAGTTGGTCCAGATAACTGAGCAGGTTGACGTTGGTCTGCAGCAAGCCGTTCCAACCCGCCGCCGTGAGCGACAGGTTGCCGCCGAGCAGGTTGCCGATCACCAGGTTAAGCAGTGGAGATTTGCCTGAATCGACGCTGGCCAGACTGCTGCGGATCGACAGCTGTGCCACGGGCGGCGGTGTCGCGGCGACGGCGGTGGCGCTCAAGTTGATTTGCGGGGTGATCGGCGCGCCGCTGAATAGGTTCCACAGGCCATTGGCAATGCTGGTCA
This sequence comes from Pseudomonas sp. L13, assembly GCF_009935965.1. Taxonomy (NCBI): domain Bacteria; kingdom Pseudomonadati; phylum Pseudomonadota; class Gammaproteobacteria; order Pseudomonadales; family Pseudomonadaceae; genus Pseudomonas; species Pseudomonas sp. L13. The sequence goes on along the minus strand of NZ_QODJ01000014.1, from coordinate 79,895 downwards.
GGACGGTGCGCGAGGCCACCACGCGGATGGCATCACTTTTGGTGGCATCGGCGCTAAACACGCGGGTATTGAGGGCATTGGTCGCCAGGGTGCCGCACGTCACGGCCAGGGTGCTGCCATTACCGACCACAAAACCGTTGCGCGCGGCATTTTGCGTGGCATAGGCGTTGGCCGTGGTGTTGGTACCGCACTGGCCACCCAGACCTGCCGCCTCCAATGCCGAAGTGTCGGCAACGGACTGCAACTTGCGCTTTTCCAGGTACAAGCGCCCGCTGTCGACCGCCAGCAACGTAAACACCAGGGCCAAGGCCAAGGTGCCCGCCGCCATCAAGCCAATTGCACCACGCTGCCTGGAGCCGAATCGGGGAGACATCGAAGCACTCCTGCGCTAACTCTCCGTTGCATGGGAGTGTAGACAAGGCTTCGGCAGGTTGCTGGCAACTCGCCACATTGGCGACTGGCGGAGATGCCCTGATACTCTCTGATACTGTAGGAGCGAGCTTGCTCGCGAAAAACTCACAGGCGCCTCGTTCATTCAGGAAGCACGCGTTATCGTTGACGTTTTTCGCGAGCAAGCTCGCTCCTACAGTGAGCGATCAGCGCGGTGGGTAGTTGGAGAGGATCTTGGTCACGGTGCTACGGATGGCCTGGTTGCGATCCTCGGGGTTTGGTGTGCTGGCCATCATTTGTTCGTCGCTGCCGCGCCACACCAGCTTGCCGTCCTTGCCGTCGAGCAGGTCGAGCTGGATGGTCGCCACTTTGTAGGTGATGTTGCGCGTTTCGTTGTACATCGGCGCGCCCCAATAACCATTCCACGGGCCGCCCCAGGCACCGCCATAGTTGGTGGTGACTTGCTGCTGGCGGTCTTCGACGATCAGGTAGGCCTGTACATTCAAGTCAGCCTTGGTACCCGCCGCCGCAGGACGCAAACCGCGCTGATCCAGCTGTTCGCCCACCGCCTGGCGGATGCGTTGCTCGGTGAGGTCGCTCTTGATTCGCGGGTCATCGGGGCGATACTGCAACGCCGGGTCTTTCCAGGCCCAATTGCGGTAGGCGCCGAAGTCTCGGCTGGCGTCGAAATCGTGGTTGACCTGGTTGCTCTGGCAACCGCCCAGCAACATGACAACAGCAAGTGCAGCGATGCGACGAAGCATGATGTTCTCCAAAAACAACGTGGGCCTGTAATGAGAATAGCTGCTAACTGGGCGGATAGGCAGCCATTGCCTTCTGCATCGCCTTGCGCAAACTATCGGCGCGCTCGCTCAGGCTGCCCTGGCTGGTGGTTTCGGCACTGGTGCTCCACACCGGCTGGCGGGTGCGCGCATCGAACAGGCTGATACGCGCCACGGCCACGGTCACTTCATAGGTGCGCACCACCGGCACGCTGTTGTACATGCCGTAACCGTTGCCATAGCGGTTATAGCCGCCGTAGCCGTAACCATAATCGTCCCGGACCTGGCGCAGGCGTTTTTCCAGGCGTACATCGGCGCTCACCAGCAAGTCCGGCGCACGCTGGTCATGCAAGGGGCGCAAGCCACGCTGGTCGAGAGCGCCGCTGACCGCCTCGGCAATCTGCGCCGAATCGGCCCAGGCCGTGCCCGCCGGCAACTGGCCGTTGAGCCAGCCCCAACTGCGGTAGGCACCATAGTCGCGCACCGGCGCGGGGTAGGCGCTGGCATCAAAGGTGGTGGCCGCCTGGGCGGGCGCCGGCGGCATCGGTGCCGAACTGGCCACGTAAGGGTTGGGACTCGAGCAAGCGCCAAGGCCTAGAGACAACAGGATTAAACCGAGACGACGCATGTCGACCTCCCACGCTGGGCCGCTTAAACCGGGCGGCAGATCCAGTGCAAATATCGCCCAAGCCCGGCAAAGCTTGGGTGACGACGGTGAGCGAGCTCCATCTCCAACAAGTCCTGCAGGTTGGCGCGCGCCTGGAATTCCACCGGCATATAGTCGTGGAACACCCGCACGCCACTTTGGCTTTCGACCTGCCACAACCCTTCGAGTTGCGCCGCCAACTCCCGTGGGTCCAGGGGTTGTTGCGGCGTCAGGCTCTGCTTTTCGCCGGCCATGTCGTTCTTGCGCATTTTGCGAAAGTGGCCCTTGAGCAGGTTGCGGTAGATCAACGCATCACGGTTGTAGAACGCCAGGGACAACCAGCCACCCGGCAGCGTTAGTTGGTGCAGCACCGGCAGGATGGCGTGAGGCTCGGCCAACCACTCCAGCACGGCGTGGCACAGTACCAGATCGTAAGGCTCGGTGAGCTGGCCGAGCAAGTCCTGCCACGGGGCATGAATAAAAGTCGCGCTTTGGCCCGCGGCAACGAAGCGCTGGCGCGCGCCCTCAAGCATCGGCGCAGCGGGTTCGGCCAGGGTCACCTGGTGGCCCTGCTCGGCCAGCCACAGCGACATATGCCCCAGGCCTGCGCCGATATCCAGCACGCGCAACGGCCGCTGCGGCAAGGTTTCTACCAAGTCAGCCTGGAGCACCGCCAGGCGAATCGCGCCCTTGGCACCGCCGTAGATCTTTTCGGCAAAGCGCGTGGCCAACTGGTCGAAATGACGATCACTCATGGGCAAACCGCCGTTCGCTATCGGCCAGCTTGGCGCGCACCACTTCGTTCATATCCAGGCCCAGCTCACTGCACAGCAACAACAGATACAAGACGATATCGCCGACCTCCTGGCCTGCATGCGCGAGTTTATCGGCGGGCAGTTGGCGGGATTGGTCTTCGGTGAGCCATTGGAAGATTTCCACCAGCTCGGCCATTTCCACGCTGGCGGCCATGGCCAGGTTTTTCGGGCTGTGGAACTGCTTCCACTCGTTGGTATCGCGGATGCGGTGCAGGCGTTCGGTGAGGTGTTCGAGGTTCATGCGGGGGCTCCTGAATGGGCATAGCTTCAGGGGGATGAGGGTTGAACGCAAGCCTCTGTAGGAGCGAGCTTGCTCGCGAAGAACCCCAAGACACCGCGTGCTTTCTGGCTGCACGCGTTATCGGTGACGTTTTTCGCGAGCAAGCTCGCTCCTACACCTACAGTGGGGGCTAGTCGACGACGCTGAATTCGAGCCTGGCGGTTTGACCGGCTTCATCCAATACGCTGAGCTGATAGCGCCCCAGCCGTTCAAAACTGGCATTGATGCTGTCCTGATTGGCGCTGTCGCCCAACGGCGCACCGTTGAGAAACCACCAACGCCGGCCACTGCCGCCCAACGCCGAGATTTTCAGGCGCAAGGCTTGCTGACTGGCGGCGGGCAGGCGCAGTTGGTCGCCTTCGCGTACGCCCACGATGGACAACGGCGATGACGCGGCCAGCGCCGGTGGCGAGCAATCCGGGTCAGCCGCCGGGATGCGTGCTTCACGGCGTTCAATCCTTGGCAACCAGGGCTCCAGCGGCGCCGGCCACAGGGCGATGTTTTGGGGGGTTGCGCCAGGGCAACGAGCATCGACCCGCAAGCCCTTGGCGTTGACCCAGATGCTTTCCATCAAGCCCACGCTCAAGGGTTGATCCAATGCCTGCAAGGTCGGCGGCGTGGTGTTGTCCAAGGTCCAGGCAAAACGCTGGCGGCGGCAATTGGGATCGCTGCGGCTCATGGGCTGGCCCAGCGGCCAGCAGATCGCCGCCACGCCGATATTGGCAGGCACCGGTTTGACCGGCGCGCTAATGCCGCGCTGGCTGTCGCGGTTGGTCAGCACGTCATGCACCTGCAACATCAACGGCGCTGCCGACGCCAGGCCGAACTGCCCCGGTACCGGTGTGCCATCGGGCCGGCCGATCCATACGCCGATCAGATAACGCGGGCCCACGCCAATCGCCCAGGCATCGCGAAAGCCGTAGCTGGTACCGGTTTTCCACGCCAGCACCGGGCGTTGGACCAGCTCGGCACGCGGGTCGCGGTCGGGCCGCGCCTGGCCGCTGAGGATGCGCCGCACAATCCACGCGGCGCCGGGCGACAGTAACGGCCGCTCCCTGAGCGTATCGTCCGGCTGTAACCGCAGAGTGGCGCTCTTGCCATCGCGGGCCAGGGCGCTGTAGCCGCTCACCAGGTCTTCCAGGCGACTGCCCGCGCCGCCGAGGATCAGCGCCAGGTTCGGCTCGGCCAACGCCGGCAACGCCAATGGCATGCCACCGATGCGCATCTGTGCGGCAAAGCGCTTGGGCCCGTAGGCTTCCAACAGTTGCACCGCCGGCAGGTTCAACGAGCTGGACAACGCCGTGCTCGCCGGCACCGCCCCGGTAAAGCCCATGGAAAAGTTGCCTGGGCGGTAATCGCCATAGCGTCGAGGCACGTCCTGCAACAGCGATTCGGAGTGAATCAGGCCGTCATCCAACGCCATGCCGTAGAGAAAAGGTTTCAAGGTGGAACCGGGCGAGCGCAGCGCGCTGATCATGTCCACATGGCCAAAGCGCTTGGTGTCGTTGATATCCACCGACCCCAGGTAGGCACGTACCGCCATGCTTTCTTCTTCCACCACCAGGATGGCCGCCGAGGTGTGCTCCGGCAGGCGTGCGCGCCAGCCCAGCAGCAGGTCTTCGAGACGGCGTTGCAGGGTGGCATCCAGCGTGGTGCGGATCAGCGGCGGGCTGTCGGGGCGGTTCAGGCGGCGCGCCAACAAGGGCGCCAGGCTAGGTTCCAGGCGTGGGGCGAGCAACAGGGGTTCTTCCAAGGCTTCATCAACCGCCGATTGCGGCCACACCTGAAACTCGGCCAGGCGACGCAGCACTTTGTCGCGGGCCTCCTGGGCGCGCTGCGGATGACGGTCCGGGCGCAAACGGCTCGGCGCCTGGGGCAACACCGCGAGCAACGCGGCTTCGGCGTGGGTCAGCTGTGACGGCGACTTGCCCAGGTACGCCCAACTCGCCGCTGCCACGCCCTGTAGCGTGCCGCCGAAAGGCGCGCGGTTCAGGTACAGGTTGAGGATTTCGTCCTTGGACAGGTGCCACTCCAACTGCGCGGTACGCCACAGCTGGCGTAACTTGCCGTGAAAAGTGCGTGAATGCGGGTCGAGCAAGCGCGCCACTTGCATCGACAAGGTGCTGCCGCCGGAGACCACCCGCGCACCGCTCAGGTTTTGCCAGGTTGCCCGCACCAGCGCCAACGGGTTTACGCCGGGGTGCTGGTAGAACCAACGGTCTTCATAGGTGAGCAGCGCGTCCAGGTAATACGGTGAGACATCACTGGTGTGTACCGGGTATCGCCATACGCCATTGGCATCGGCAAATCGCCATAGGGGTGTGCCATCTTCGGCCAGCACTACTCGGGCCAGGTCGTCCTGGGGCAGGGGTAAGGGCCAGATACGATCGGCCAGCCATAGCAGGGCAACCACCAACACCACACCACCCAAAGCCCAGCGCAATACCTGTAGGAGCTGGCTTGCCTGCGATAGCGCAGGATCAGTCAACTTATCCACAACTGCCCCACCGCTATCGCAGGCAAGCCAGCTCCCACATTGGGCCGAGTACATCCGGGCGTGATTAAACTAAAACTCAAACGGGCAAACCTCTATGCTTGCAGGGAACTCGCCTGCGTTATCGACAACCAAAGGCACAGTTACGCCCACCTTCTCATCAGGACACGCACATGCAGGTAGAAAGCTTTTTCGAATGGTTGGGCCAGGCGCTCGGCTCCGTCATCCGCTTTATCGTCGACGGGCTCAGCGGTTTGTTCGGGGCCTTGACCCACGCCGGCGGCAACTTTATCGACGGCCTGTCACGCACCTTGGGCATGGACACCTCGATCATCAGCATCATCACCCTGATCGTCGGCCTGTTGTTCCTCTACTCGGCGGTACGCGCCTTTATGCGGGCCTCGATTATCATCGGGATCATCTGGCTCATGCTGGGCCTATGGTTGCTGAGTTGGGTCGTACACTGACATTACAACCACTCGCCCCCCTCCTGTAGGAGCGAGCTTGCTCGCGAAATACCCACCGGCGTCGCGTTGATTCAGGAAACACGCGTTATCGTTGACGTTTTTCGCGAGCAAGCTCGCTCCTACAGTGGCTTTCAGCGGCCTTTGATCACCATATCTACTGGCGTTTCACCCACCGCCTGCCAGTTCGGCCGGTACATCGACTCTACCTGCGGCGGCGGCACGCGATAGGTTCCCGGGGTCACCGCACGCGCCAGGTACAGCAAGTGCGTGGTGCCATAGCCATCCAGATTCATCGCCGCCACATAGCGATCGTCCCTGAACTCCTGATGCTTGAGCGATGCATTCTGCATCGACTCACGCCACTCCTTCACCTGGCTGCTGGCGTTCTCAAGGCTCGCCGCGCTTTGGGCCAGGTTCTGGTTTTCCAGTTCCAGGCCGGCAGGCAACAGGTCAACCACCAGAGCATCCGGTACGCGCTGCTTGGCGCTGACCGCCAAATGCACCAGCACCAGATCACCGCTGTTGAGGTTACGCAGGTTCACAGGCTGGCCGTTCATGCCCAGGTATTCGCGGCGAATACTCAGGTTGTTGCCACCGGCCGCTGGCGGCACTTGTGGATAACCCGAGACCGTCAATTGCTGGTACACCGGCGCTTCACCCTGATTGCTCAAGGCCAGGTCGCTGGACAACAATTTGCCGTCCAATTGCAACGTCGATTGCTGGTTGTTCAACTCACGCACACCGCCGCTGCCGGTGAGCGACACCTGCCAGTTCGCTTCCGGCTTGGCGAACCCGAGGCGCCCGGCCAGGAACAGGGAATTACGCTCCTGGGTCGACAGGTACGGGCTGGCCGCCAATTGGTCCGACAGGGTGAACAAACGCTCCTCGCGCTGGCCCTTGGCCAAGTCGTTCTCCTCCAGCAACGCCAGGATCATCGCCTGGTCGCGCAGCGGGCTGCCGTAGTCGGCCAGCCACTCATTGGCATTGCGCTGCGCCGTCAACCCGGCCAACAACGCCTGATCCGCACGCGGCTGGTCACCCATTTTCTGCAGGGCGATGGCCAACTGCACCAGCGGCAGGCCGGAGCGTGCGTCGCTGCGCCGTTCGAACAGGCTGCGCAACGCGCCCAACGGCGCCTGCTGACTGCGCGCCAACACCATGCCGGCGTAGGCCTGCACGGCAAACCGGGTGTGTTCGGCGTTGTCGCTGTAACTCACCTCGATCAGGTTACGTTCCTGCACATACCGCAACAGGCGCTCGCTGGCCTTCTTCAAGGCTTCAGGCGGTACGGCAAACCCCTGGTCGCGGGCGCGCAGCAGGAAGTCGGTGACATAGGCGGTCAGCCAATATTCTTCCTCGCCATCGGCGCCCCACAAACCGAAGCTGCCGTTGTAGCGCTGCATGCCCAGCAGGCGCTCGATGCCCAATTCGATCTTGCGCTTGCGCTCTGCATCCGGCTCGCCCTTGATGCTCAGGCGCTTGAGCAGCGCGTCGTCGGCGTACAGCGAGGGGTACAAGCCACTGGCGGTTTGCTCCAGGCAACCATAGGGGTAGGCCTTGAGCGCACTGATCTGCGCGCCCAGGTTCAACGGCGGCCGGCTCGACAGGCTCAACAACGCCTCACGCCCCGAGGCGTCGAATTGATCCAGTGCGCCCGACGGCAAGCTCCACGGCTGATCCTTGAGCACAGCGCGGTAATGCTTGAGCAATGCCGGGTACGCCGGGCGTACGCCCAGGGTCCATTCGCGACTGAACGGCGGCAGGTTTTCACCCGGCAGGTCCAGGCCGTTGACGGTGACCGTGACCTTGCCCTGGCCGAGCCCGCCCCAGGCTTGTACCGGAATACGCAACGTGGTGCGCTGGCCTTGCTTGAGTTCAACCGACTGCGCGCCGCTGTTGACCAACTGCAACTGACCTTGCGCGGTCAATTGCACGTCGAGCTTCTGAGCCTTGCCCGACAGGTTGGAGAGGTCCAGGGCCAAGGTGGTCTGGTCGCCTCCTGCCAGAAAGCGCGGTGCCGACAACTCGGCGATCAGCGGGGCAGCGATCACGGTCTTGCCTTCGGCCATGCCGTAGCGATCCTCGCTCCAGGCTTGGGCCATCAGGCGCAGTTCGCCGTTGAAGTCGGGGATATTGACGCTGACTTCGCCCTCGCCTTTCTCGTTCAAGGTCACCGGCGCGCTTTGCAGGGCGACGATGGTTACGCTGGTGTCCGGGCGCTTGCCGCCTTTGGCCAACGCCGCGTCGCCACCAAATGCCAGGCTGGCCAAACGGCCCTGGCCGGCTTCGATCAGTTGCCCATAGATGTCGAACTGGTCGACCCCATAGGCTTTGCGGCCAAACAAGCTGGCGTACGGGTCGGGCGTTGGGTATTCGGTGATATTGAGGATGCCCACGTCCACCGCCGCGAGCAGTACGTGCACCTGTTGGGGCACGCTGCCATCGGCGTTCTTGGCGGCGATCTTCACCGTCAGCGGTTGTTTGGGGCGCATTTTTTCTGGCGCGGTAAGGGTCAGGCCGAGTTTGCGCTGGGTGCGATCCAGCGGCAGGTGCAGCAAGCCTACGGCGCGTTTAGGCGTGATATTGGCTTTGCGCTCGCCGGGGCGAATGACCAGGGCGCTCACATACAGATCGTGGCGCGACCATTTCGGGTCGAGCTTCACCGCAAAGCTTTCGCCTTCGGCCGGCACGTCGATTTCCTGCCACCACAGCGGCCCTTCGGCAGACTCCACCAACAGGTAACCTTTACCGGCCGCCGGTGGCGTGACGGTAACGTTGGCAGTGTCGCCATCGCCATAGGCGGGTTTGTCCAACGCCAGCTTGACCTGGTCTGGGCGCACGGCGCCGCCTTCGGTGTTGTCCTGGGCCTGATAGCCGGCCCAGAAGCGCAAGCTGCTGACCAGCCCGGTGTGCGGGTCTTCGACCTCCACGCGGTAAGGGCCCCACTCCACCTGGAAGCTGACCTTGGCGGTGTCGCCCGCCTTGATGTTCAGGCTCTGCTCATCGAGGTTGAGAAATTTCTCGTTGAAGTGGTAGCTCCAACCGTCGCTCTCCGAGTAATTCCAGTAATAGTCGCGGCGCTCACGCACCAGGCGCACCTTGAGGTCTTGCGCGGCCAGCTTCTGACCTTCCTGGTTGGTCACCAGCACTTCGAACTCCACCGGGCCATCGCCGTTGGTTTCCTTGCCGTCAAACAGGCCACGCAGGCCCGGCAATTGCTCGGCCGGCCAGATCGGCTGCACCAGGCGCCGAGTGATCGGCCGCCCCCCGGACTCCTGCAGGCTGGCTTGCACGATCAGTTGCAGTGGGGATTTGGCCTCGGCCCACTTGCTTTCCAGGGTCAGCGCTTGCTCGCCGTTGGCGTCGAGTACGCTTTCGTCCAGTTCGAAATCCTGGCTCAACTCTTCTTCGGTGACGGAACCGAACTGATAGCCCGGCAGAGATTTGACCGCCTCACGTAGCGGGCGCACATACACCTGGCCACTGACGCGGTTACCGGATGCGGGCGCGCCGTAGAGGTAACGGCCGTTGACCTGGATGACCGGGTTATCCGCCGGGCTCAGCGCCGTGTCACTGCCTTTGAGTTCCAGCGCCAGGCGCTCGGGCAGGAAGTCTTCGACGAGAAATTCATACAGTTGCGGCTTGCCGTCACCGAGGTCGAACACCAACTGCCAACGCCCGGTCGGCGCTTCGCCAGCCAGCTGCAACGGGTATTGATACAGGCCAGACGCGTCGGCCTCCCACACGAACTTGCGGCTCACCTGTTCATCCGGGCGCCGTACTTCGACGCTCACCGGCTGAGGCTTCACCGCCTTGCCATCCTTGTCGCGCAACAGCGCGTTGAGCAGCACGGTTTCGCCAGGGCGATACAAATCACGCGGGCCGAACACAAAGAATTGCAACGGGTGGGACGGTTGCCCGCCGATATCGAACTCCGCCAGGTCCAGCGCGGCGCTGTCCAGGCGCAGCAGGCTGGTTTGCTCGCCCTGCTTGGCCAGTAACACCTGGGCTTTTTTCGGCAGCGGCAACTCGGCGTGGCCACCGTCCTCGGTCTTGCCCTGGCCGAGCACGCGGCCTTCGGCATCGAGGATTTCCAGTTCGACGCCGTTGAGCGCCTTGCCGCCTTCCAACGCCTGGGTAAACACATCCAGGCGATTGGCATAGCGGTGCACCGACAGGCCGATATCGCTCAAGGTGAACAGGGTGGCCGGTTGCGAATAGTTGTAGGTGCCTGAAGCACGCATCACCGCCAGGTACACGCCGGGTTGCTGCAGTTGTTTGAGGCCGGCAATCGGCAGCAACAGGGTTTCGCGAGTATTGCGCGCCGGGTTCAGGTCGAAACGCCCGCCGTAGACCAACTCGGCCATCGGCAGCAGTTCGCGGGACTCATAGCTTTGCAGGCTGGTATTGCGCCCCCATTGCGCCAGGAATGACGGCAGGGATTCGGGCTTGATCCGGAAGAATTCGACGTCGATCTTGTCGACATTCAACGCGATCACCGGCAGGCCCTCGGCCAGGCGCGTCGGCAACAACGTGCCACGGCTGGCGAAGCCGACGGTGGCTTGCAGGTCGCGGGTTTCCAGGCGGGCGCTGTATTCGGCAGCGAGGGTATTGCCGTTGACCGCCTTCACCCCGGCGTCCACGGTCAGCACCAGCTTGCGCTGCGGCTCAAGGTGACGCAGGCGCAGCTCCATCAGGTTATCGGACAGTTCCCAGGCGCCATCGACCTTGCCGGACGTGCTGTCTACCAAGTGCAATTTATCGGCGAATTTCTGATCGGGGTCCAGGGGGATGGAAAAGCTCACCGACAAGGTGCTGGCCCCGTCCAACTGCACCTCGGACACGTCCACCACGCTCAGCTCGCGCCCGGCATAACGCTGCTTGAGCGCCGCCACATCTACCGCGGCTTTCACCGGCTTCGGCGCTGCCGCCACGGTGGGCGCAGGCGGTGCAGCGGGTTTATCGGAAGAATCGCAAGCGCTCAGCAGGGCCAGCGCGCAGGCCAGGAACAGTCCTTTGTTAAGCATGGGGCACTCATAGTCAGAGGGAACCGAGGGGTGAACTATATATCAGCGCCGACCAAGCCGCTGTGGCGCTGGTCACATTGACCGACGGAGGGGCGGTTGGTTCTAGGTAGGCATGAAGCCGAGCCAAATCCCACAACCATTGGTTGGCGATCAAGATCAACATGTGGGAGCTGGCTTGCCTATCTACACAACTTTGTAGCCTGTAGCAGCCGACGGTAACTACGATGCGAAGCGAGCCGCTCTTGATCTTGATCTGCTTTTGATCTCAAGCGCCCCGTCAAACCACGCTGGCCGGAATTCGACAGGGATTTGGGGGGTAAACCGGCAGGGATGCCGGTTTAGCCGCCCCGCGCCATGGATGGCGCGTGGCGGCGGCCCCCCAAATCACTGGCGAATTACGGGCACACCGAGCCCTAGCGAGGTGCCGAGTGGTGGGGCAAGAGCGCTTTGCTTACTTTGCCGCTTTTGCAAAGTGAGCCGCCGTCAGGGCGGAACCCTAAGTAGCCGTTACCTAAATAACGGATATGTACCCGGTCCAACTGTGTTGACTGCCAGGCCGCCTTCGCAGGCAAGCCAGCTCCCACATTTAGATCTCGGCGCGTCAGTTAGATCAGCGCCGGCTGCCGGGCCGTCACGGGAGCAAGCTCCCTCGCCACAGGTTTAGCGTCGCACCAAAGTTGTGTAGATACCTATGCCCATCGCCGGCAAGCCAGCTCCCACATTGGCCGGGTACAATGCCGCTCCCCCGAAGGAGACTGCATGTCCACCTTATTGACCGACTGGCGCCACCGCCCTACCCACCGCCGCGTCTGGGCCCTGGCCGCGCCGATGATCCTGTCGAATATCTCGGTGCCGTTGGTGGCCCTGGTGGACAGCATGGTCATCGGCCACCTGCCCCACGCCCACCAACTGGGCGCCGTGGCTGTCGGTGCCAGCCTGTATACCTTTCTCGCCTGGGCCATGGGCTTCCTGCGCATGGGCTCCACCGGCTTCGCCGCCCAAGCCGCTGGGCGCAACGATGGGGCGGCGTTGCGGCAGATCCTGTTGCAAGGCTTGTTGCTGGCGCTGGGCCTGGCGATGCTGCTGGGCACCGTGGGCATTCCATTGAGCCACCTGGCCCTGGAGTGGATGCAGCCCTCGCCCGAACTGAACCAACTGACCCGCGAGTTTTTCCACACCCGCCTGTTCGGCCTGCCCGCCGCCCTCGCCAGCTATGCACTGGTCGGCTGGTTCCTCGGCACCCAGAACGCCCGAGCGCCATTGACGATTTTGCTGACCACCAACCTGGTCAACATCGCGCTTAACCTATGGTTCGTCCTCGGACTGGACTGGGGTGTGGTCGGCTCCGCCCGCGCCTCGGTAATCGCCGAGTGGACCGGCGCCCTGCTCGGCCTGGCGCTCACGCAAAAAGCCCTGCGTGCCTACCCCGGGCATATCGCTTGGGCCGCCTTGAAACGGTGGCAAAGCTGGCGCCCGTTGCTGGCGGTCAACCGCGACATCTTCATCCGCAGCCTGGCACTGCAGTCGGTGTTTTTCATGATCACGGTGCAAGGCGCACGGTTGGGCGATGCCACCGTGGCAGCCAATGCGCTGCTACTTAACGGCCTGTTACTGACAGCTCATGCATTGGATGGCTTGGCCCACGCGGTCGAAGCCCTCTGCGGCCACGCCATCGGCGCCCGTGACCGACAGGCGTTGCGTCGCTCATTGGTGGTGGCCTGCGGTTGGTCACTGATCGCCAGCGTGGGTTTCGCCCTGCTGTTCACCTTCGGCGGCCATCTGTTTATCGCCATGCAGACCGATATTCCCAGCGTGCGCGAAACCGCCGACATCTACCTGCCTTACCTCGCGGTATTGCCGTTGATTGCAGTGTGGAGTTATCTACTTGATGGCTTGTTTATCGGCGCAACGCGCGCGCGGGAGATGCGCAATGGGATGTTGCTGACGGTGCTGCTGGTACTGCCGATTGCCTGGGCCTTGCAGGGGCTGGGCAACCACGGGTTGTGGATCACCTTCCTGCTGTTCATGGCGGTGCGCAGCCTGACGCTGTGGGCGATAGCCTGGCGCCTGAATCGGCAAGGGCTGTGGCTGGGAGCAAGCTGAAGGAACGCAGACCCAATGTGGGAGCTGGCTTGCCTGCGATGGCGGTGTGTCAGTCCCTTAACTGTTGCCTGACACTCCGCCATCGCGGGCAAGCCCGCTCCCACATTTTTATTACGAGGACAGGTACGAAGAACGGGTCAGGCCCAGGCGCAACGCATCCAGGAACTGGGTGCGCTCCGAAGCAGAGATCTTCGCGCTCGCACACTTGTCCCGGTAATGCGTCATCAACTCCTCCGGCGACAAGTGCACGTAGCGCAGCATGTCTTCGATGGTGTCGTGGGTCTCGATCCCGGCGCTGTACACCGAGCCGTCTTCACGCTGGTAGATGTTCACCGAGTCGGTATCACCGAACAGGTTGTGCATGTCGCCCAGGATTTCCTGATACGCGCCGACCAGGAAGATCCCCAGCAGGTAGTCCTCGCCTTCGTTCAAACCGTGAACCGGCAGGCTGGTCTCGATGCTCTGCTCGTCGACGTATTGCTTGATCTTGCCGTCGGAGTCGCAGGTCAGGTCTTGCAGCACGGCGCGGCGCAGCGGCTCTTCGTCGAGGCGGTGCAGCGGCAGAATAGGCAGGACCTGGCCGATGGCCCAGGTGTCCGGCAGGCTCTGGAATACCGAGAAGTTGCAGATGTACTTGTCGGCCAGCTTGTCGTTGAGTTCGTCCAGCACCTGGCGGTGCGAGCGCTGGCGGGCTTTCAACGAGTTGTGCAGGCGACGGCACACCGCGAAGTAGCACTGTTCGGCCAGGGCTTTTTCCGCCAGGGTCAGCTTGCCGTCGGCGTACTGGGTGGCCACGTCGCTCATGTAGTGGGTGGCGCGCCAATAGGTTTCGGTGACCATCTCGATGTCGGTCGGGCCCAGCAGGTCCACCAGCCATTGCACGGTTTCCGGCAGGCTTTCCTTGTTTTCGATAGTCGGGATTTCGTCGTTGTGCTTCTCGACGTCCGTCACCTGCACCACCAGCATGGCGTGGTGAGCGGTCAGGGAACGGCCGCTTTCGGAGAAGATGTTCGGGTGCGGCAGGCTCTGCGCATCGCAGAACTCCTTGAGCATACCCACCACCACGCCGGCGTAGTCGTCCATGTCGTAGTTGATCGAACTGGCGTTGCGCGAGTGGGTACCGTCGTAGTCCACGCCCAGGCCACCGCCGACGTCGATGTGGTCCACCGGCAGGCCGAGGTTGCGCAGTTCGCCGTAGTAACGAATGGCTTCCTTGAACCCGTGCTGGTAGTCAGCCAGGTTGGCGATCTGCGAGCCCATATGGAAGTGCAGCAGACGGATGCCTTGGTCCAGGCCGGCTGCGCGGAAGCGCTCGACCACCGACAGCAGCTGCGCCGCCGACAGACCGAATTTGGATTTCTCGCCACCGGTGTCGGCCCACTTGCTCGATGCCAGGGACGACAGGCGCACACGCAGGCCCACCTGCGGCTTGACCTTGAGGCTCGCCGCCTCTTCGATCACCAGCCCCACCTCGGACTCTTTCTCGATCACGATGAACACGTTGTGGCCGAGCTTCTGGCCCATCAGCGCCAGGCGGATGAACTCACGGTCTTTGTAACCGTTGCAGACGATGGTGCCGCCCTTCGGCGCCAGGGCCAGCACGGCCAGCAGCTCCGGCTTGGAGCCGGCTTCCAGGCCGATGGAGACGTTCTGGGTGGCAATGATGTTCTCGATCACCGCTTCCTGCTGGTTCACCTTGATCGGGTACAGCGCGGTGTACTTGCTCTGGTATTCCAGGCGCTCGATGTTGGCATCGAAGGCACCGGTCAATTGGCGCACGCGGTCTTGCAGGATATCGGGGAAGCGCACCAGCAGCGGCAACGACAGGCCGCTTTTGCGCAATTCATCGACTTGCTCGTACAGGTCGACGGGCGTGCTGTTCGGGCCGTTCGGACGAACTTCTACGCGACCGGCTTCATTGATCGCGAAATACCCGGCCCCCCAATGGCGAATCCCGTAAACACTGCGGCTGTCCGCAACTGTCCATTGGCTGCCATCGTCTTTGCGTGTGCGTCGTACGGACATCGAAGTCCCCTATAAATGAAGGCGAAGGCGCCACCTCTCGTTCGAGGCTGGCGCAGTCTAAAGAATGAAAATGACGATTTGCCTGCAAGGGAAGTAGACCCCACTGGCAGGACAGAGTTTAGCCACAGGTTGGGAAGAGGCTTTCAGCCGCCGGACTTCTTGGCCTTGTACCCGAGCTTGATCAGCTCGGCCAACAGCAACTCGACGTGATCGCCCTGGATCTCGATGACCCCGTCTTTCAACGCGCCACCGGTGCCACAGCGCTTTTTCAGCGAGGTGGCCAGTTCCTTCAGGGCCTCTTCAGCCAAGGGCACGCCGGTGACGGTGGTCACCGTCTTGCCGCCACGGCCTTTGCTCTCGCGACGCACGCGGGCAATACCGTCGCCTTCAGGGATCAGGGTCTGTTTGCAGGTGCACGAATCCACGGGCTGACGACAGTCCGGGCAGTGTCGACCTGCGTCGGTGGAAAATACCAGGCCACCAAGGGCGGCGAAGGATGCGGCTTTTTTGGCCACCGGCAATCCTCTTGGGAGGATGAAGACTGATCGGCGCCGCACAAGGCGGTGACCGACCGCGAAGCCCCACTCAGGCAGGGGCAGCGCTACCGAACCGTCAAGGTCACCACCACTGTAGGAGCGAGCTTGCTCGCGAAGATCGTCAACGATAACGCGGCCATTCAGGCAGCACGCGGTGTCTTGGCGTTTTTCGCGAGCAAGCTCGCTCCTACAGGGTGAAACAATAGCGGTTCGGGTGAAAAGGCGCGCAGTGTAACGGCAAAAAGCAAAGTTGCTAAGAGCCAAATGGCGCCAATTTATACAACTTTAGCGACGTGAGGCGAGATAGCGCCGCAAGCCCTCTTGGGCGTCCGGGCAATAAGGCTTTTGCTCGGCCTCTGCAAGCACCGTTTCAATGGGTAGAAAACGCGCCTCCATGACCTCTTCAGGCTGCAAACACAGCGGTCCGTCCCATACGGCAGAGTAAGAAGTACACCACAGGCGGCTGTCGCCATCTTCAAAGTAAAAATGATCGTGCTCGACCAACTCCACTCCACTCACGCCCAGCTCTTCGGCCAATTCCCGCTGTGCCGACAGGGAATAGCTTTCCCCCGCCGCCACCATCCCACCCGCCGCCGTATCCCAGAACCCTGGATACAGAGCTTTACTCAGCGTGCGCCGATGCACACACAGCTCGCCTTTGGAATTGAACAGGAAGATAAACGTGCAACGGCCGATCAAGCCGCGCTGGCGCA
This sequence comes from Pseudomonas sp. L13, assembly GCF_009935965.1. Taxonomy (NCBI): domain Bacteria; kingdom Pseudomonadati; phylum Pseudomonadota; class Gammaproteobacteria; order Pseudomonadales; family Pseudomonadaceae; genus Pseudomonas; species Pseudomonas sp. L13. The sequence continues at coordinate 63,617 of NZ_QODJ01000014.1, read as the reverse complement.
GGTCAGACCTGACCAGGTGGCCGAGCAGGTGGTCCTGCTCGTCGACCCAGCAGATCAGTTCAGCATCGGAAGCCGCTCGGTGTGCGGCCTCCTTTTGAGTAGCGTCCATCATCAACCCTGGTTGAGGAGCTGACGCAAGTCGATCACTGCAGCGTTTGCCCGGGAAATATAGTTAGCCATCACCAGCGAATGGTTCGCCAGTACACCGAAGCCACTGCCGTTAAGAATCATAGGACTCCATACCGGTTCCTGCGAGGCCTCCAGCTCACGAATGATCTGGCGCACGCTGACGGTGGCGTTTTTCTTGGCCAGTACGTCGGCAAAGTCGACTTCGATGGCACGCAACAGATGGGACAGCGCCCACGCCTGGCCGCGCGCTTCGTAGAACACGTTGTCGATCTGCATCCATGGGGTTTCCACCACTTCTTCATCGACCTGGGGCACTTCACCCGGCGCCAGCGCCTCGGTTTTCAGCGCGGTGTTCAACTTGACCCGGCCCACACTGGCCGACAGGCGCTGGGACAGCGAACCCAAACGGGTCGCCACATCGCCCAGCCAGTTGTTGAGGTTGTCGGCACGCGCATAAAACAGCGCGCCGCGCTGGTTCGGGTCAGACAGGCGCGCTTCGTAGCGGCTCAGGGAATTGATGCCTTCCTGGTACTCCGACTCACTGGAAGGCAGCACCCAGCTCTTGTTATCGAAGTTAAAGCGCGGCTCGGCCTTGGCCAAGTCAGCGTCTTCAGCCGACTGCGACTGGGAGCGAGCGAAGTCTTTGCGCAGGGCACGAGTGAGGTCACGCACCTGCACTAGCACGCCGTATTCCCAGCTCGGCATGTTGTCCATCCACAAGCCCGGCGGGAAACGGTCGTTGGAAATATAACCGCCCGGTTTGTTCAGCAAGGTGCCGACCACGGTCTTGAGGGTTTCGACGGTGGTGTAGCCCACGACCATCTGCTTGCCTTCTTTCTCGGCGGCAAGCTGGGCATTTTGCTGCACCGGAAACAGCGCCGGCTCCTGGCTCCAGTACCAACCCAGGCCACCGGTGACCAGCAGGTACAGGCCGATGATGCTGAGCAAAGCCCGGCTCATCAGCAAGTTGCGAAAATAGCTGCGGTTGGCCGACTTGGGCTCAGGGGCGGGGCCTTTGGCACTGCCTTCACGGTTTTTCCAGTCCAGCATGGCGATATCCTTTCAATCACTTGAGTTCATGCACGTCAATTGTCCGGGTGCGTTCAGACACTCCGACCACAACCCTACCCCATCGTGCCCGTCAATGCGGGGCTTTTACACGAAAGTGGCACACCTGAGCGCTTGGACTATAAAGGATGCACACCTTTCATGCTGGGCGACCAGCCGGTCAAGAACTGAATCTTCGGCATGCAGACTTAATTGACGTATGACACTCATCTATCAGAAAAGAGGTGCTAGCATAGCGCCATCAGTCGACCTCAGCATGCACCCTCACAGTAGTCAGGATATGACCGAGTCAGAAGACCCCAGCCGCGAGCGTCTCAAGCAGCACTTTGCCCAGCGGGTAATTCATCAGGCACGTCAAATTCTTGAGATCTGGCAGCGCCTGCAGCGCAGCGAGTGGTCGAACGCCGACTTTTCCGAACTCAGCGAAGCCAACCTGCGCCTGCAGCGCTTCGCCGAACGCTTCGAACAGCCCGAACACACGCAACTGGCACGGCATATCAGTCAATCCCTGCAAGCCGTGGACGAAAACCGTGGCCGCCTGAGCAGCCAACTGATCACCGAGCTCAACCGTCTGATGCAACGCCTGTCCCGCACCGGCCTGCGCCAGGGCGATCAGCTTGAGCAAACCTTCCTGCCGCCGATGCGCAAGCCGATCTACGTGATGCTCGCCGACCATGACCGCGCCGAGCGCCTGGCCAAGCAGCTCGAATTCTTTGGCATGAGCGCCCACGCTCTGGACAACGTCGCCGCCTTTCGCGCGGCCATGGCCGAGCGTTTGCCGTCGGCGATCGTGATGGACGTGGACTTCTGCGGGACGGGCCTGGGCCTGAAGCTCGCCGCAGAAGCCCAAGAGGGCCTGGAGCACAAGCTGCCGCTGTTGTTTTTCAGCCTGCACGAAACCGACACCCCGACGCGCCTGGCCGCCGTACGCGCCGGTGGCGAAGAGTTCCTGACCGGCACCCTGGAAGCTTCAAGCCTGCTGGAAAAGATCGAAGTGCTGACCTGCGCGGCCCAGTACGAACCGTACAAAGTGCTGATCATCGACGACTCGCGGGCCCAGGCGCTGCACACCGAACGCCTGCTCAACAGTGCCGGCATTGTCACCCGCACCTTGATCGAACCGATCCAGGCCATGGCCGAGCTGGCGGATTTTCAGCCCGACCTGATCATCCTCGACATGTACATGCCTGCCTGTACTGGCACCGAACTGGCCAAGGTGATTCGCCACAACGACCGCTACGTCAGCGTGCCCATCATCTACCTGTCGGCTGAAGACGACCTGGATAAACAGCTGGATGCGATGAGCGAGGGCGGTGACGATTTCCTCACCAAACCGATCAAGCCGCGTCACCTGATCACCACTGTGCGCAACCGTGCCTCGCGTGCGCGCAACTTGAAGGCACGGATGGTGCGCGACAGCCTGACCGGGCTGTACAACCACACGCATATCCTGCAACTGCTCGAAGATTGCAGCTTCCGCGCCCGCCGCGAGAACAAGCCTCTTAGCTTTGCCATGCTCGATATCGACCACTTCAAACGCGTCAATGACAGCCACGGCCACCCCATGGGCGATCGGGTGATCAAGAGCCTGGCATTGTTTCTCAAGCAGCGTTTGCGCAAGACCGATTACATCGGCCGCTACGGCGGTGAAGAATTCGCCATCGTGATGCCCGACACCGACCTGGAATCGGCCTGCAAGGTGCTGGACGACATTCGCCGCCGCTTTGCAGAAATCCACTACCCCGCCCAACCGCAGGATTTGTGGTGCACCTTCAGCGCCGGCCTGGTGGAGCTGTGCGACGATTCCGACAGTCTGATGATGGCTGCTCAGGCTGACGAAGCGCTGTACCGCGCCAAGGACGCCGGACGCAACCGCGTGCAAGCCGCTCGCACATCAAAGCAAAGTGCCATCCTTTCACCAGAATCCACCGATTCGGTCATAACGCTGTAATACAAACGCAATAAATTCAGGCGCTTATCTCTTGCCGTCGGTTGAAACCCCGCATGCGCCTGAAGCTGCTGACCAATCTCAATACCCTTCTGCTGGTGGCCGTGTGCCTGGCGCTCGGGGCGACGCTGTGGTGGTCGCAACGGGCGCTGGAGCGTCCGTACTTGTTGATGGAGCGCTACCTGGGTTTGTCCCAGGTCTTTCAAAACCAGGCTGCCCGTAACATCGAGGATTACTTGGCCAGCGGCGACGCGCTACGCCTGAGCAGTGCCACCCAGAGCCTGGAAAGCCTGCAACTGCAGCTAGCGGAACTGCCGCCCGAATTGGCGCAAAGCCTGCGCCCCAGCCTCATGGACTTGGAGACCTTCAGCAAGACCGACCTGTTGGCCGCGGGTAAATTGGCTGGCGACCCGCAAGCGCTGTTGCTGCAAGCCGAACGTGAACTGGGCGCGAACCTGGATCAACTGAGCCAGTACGCCAGCGGCGTCAATTCTGCGGAGGCTGCGCGCTATATGCCGCCATTGCTCGCCGCCTCACAGCACCTGGGCAAACTGTCCCTGGCCCGCGACAAGCTGGTGAGCAGCGGGCGCGCCGAGTTGGCTGCGGATGTCGAGCGTGAAGTAACCAACCTGCGAACCCAGGCCGACGTGCTCGCGCAACTGCCCCTATTGGGAATAAAGGCCAGCGCTGAATCCAACACCGATGATTTTTCCGCGCTGATGGGACTGGAAAACACCGAAAAAAACGAAGCCCAGGACACCGGCGTTGACCTCAAGCGCGAGCTCAACAGTCTGTTGACCCGCTACCCCGCCGAGCTGCAGCGCACCCGCGAGCAGATCCAGCAACGCGCCGACCTCGCCGCCAGCTCCCACCTGAAAATCACCAACGTGCAACAGGCCATCGCCGGCCTCGAACCGGTGGTGCGCGCGCAACATGCGAAGATTCAGGGTGAAGTACGCGTGATGCAGGGTGTGATGATTGGCCTGATCCTGCTGATCGCATTGCTGATCGACACCCTGCAACGGCGCCTGGCGCGCGTGTTGACCAACCTGGCGCCGGCCTTGTCGACCTGGGCCGAAGGCGACTTCAGCCAAGCGATCGCCCTGGGCAAGACCAACCGCGAGCTGCACGATATCGAGGCCTCCCTCAATCGCCTGCGCGCCTACCTGGTGGACTTGGTCGGCACCATCCGTGGCAATGCCGAAGAAGTGGCGGGCAGCAGCCGCGCCCTGGCCGAACTGAGCAGCGGCCTGCACGACGGCGCCGAACGCCAGGCCGGCGACACCGCGCAAATCCGTGATTCCCTGGGCGAGCTGGAAGCCACCATCCAGCAAGTTGCCGGGGATGCCAGCCAGGCGGCCGGAGCCAGCCGGAGTGCGGGCCAGGCCGTGGAGCAAGGCCAGCGCGTGATCGGCCTGAGCCTCACCGGGTTGCATGCCTTGGTGGGTGAAGTGCAGCAAAATGCGCAGATGATCGAGAAGCTTGCCGAAGAGTCCGCCACCATCGGCGGCGTGCTTACGGTGATTCGCTCGATTGCCGACCAGACCAACCTGCTGGCGCTCAACGCCGCCATCGAAGCCGCCCGCGCCGGTGAAGCCGGGCGTGGTTTCGCCGTGGTGGCCGACGAGGTTCGCTCCCTGGCTCAGCGTACCGCCGGTGCCACCGCCGAAATCCAGGGCCTGATCGCCGGCCTGCAAACCGCCGCGCACCAGTCGGTAGAAGGCATGCGCGCCCAGGTCGAACACGCCGAAGCCACCGCCCAGCAAGCCCAGGCGGCGGATGGCGCGCTGGATGAGATCGTCGGCGCGATCCAGACCATCTCCGACACTGCCGTACGTATTGCCGATGTGACCGCGCAGCAGAGTGGCGCCGTGAGCGAGATACGCGACAACAGCGAACGGATTCATCAACTGGGTGAAGACAATCTGCTGCGCATTGGCCGAGGCCGTAGCCAAGGCGAGCACCTGCTGGTGCTGGGCGGCCAGCTGACTACCGCCGTACAAGCCTTCCGCGTCTAACCCGATCTAACGTGGGAGCTGGCTTGCCTGCGATAGCGGTGGGTCAGCCAACTCACCCGTCACTGACACACAGTCATCGCAGGCAAGCCAGCTCCCACCCTGACCGAATGCAGGCTCTTGGTCACAAATTTTGCGCAATCCTCGCTAATCGTGCCGACTACTGCATAGAACTGGACAGTCACAAAGGCTTTGCGGCATAGTCGCCGGGTTCTGACGCACCCACACCAATAACAAGGAACAGCCAATGGCGACCTTACTGGTTCTTCACGGACCCAACCTGAACCTGCTCGGCACCCGTGAACCGGGCGTCTACGGGGCAGTAACCCTCGACCAGATCAACCTCGACCTGGAAAAAAGGGCCCGTGAAGCCGGCCACCATTTGCTCTACCTGCAAAGCAATGCCGAGTATGAATTGATTGATCGCATCCATGCCGCGCGCGGTGAAGGCGTGGACTTTATTCTGATCAATCCCGCCGCTTTTACGCACACAAGCGTTGCATTACGTGACGCGTTGCTGGCGGTGAGCATCCCATTCATCGAAGTGCATTTATCGAACGTGCACAAACGCGAAGCTTTCCGCCATCACTCTTACTTCTCCGACGTAGCGGTAGGAGTGATCTGCGGCCTTGGCGCCAGCGGTTACCGACTGGCCCTGGAGGCCGCCCTGGAACACATTGAAGAACAGGCTAAACGCCCCTGACCGACCCTTGGGAGTTGATGATTCATGGATATCCGTAAAGTTAAGAAACTGATCGAACTGCTGGAAGAATCCGGTATCGACGAGCTGGAAATCAAGGAAGGCGAAGAGTCCGTACGGATCAGCCGTCACAGCAAGACCCCGGCCCAACAGTTCTACGCGCCACAGATGCAAGCGCCGGCTCCAGCCGCTGCCGCTCCGGCTGCCGCGCCTGCCGCCGCCGCTGCACCTGCCGCCCCAGCCGCTCCTGCGCTGAACGGCTTCGTGGTCAAGTCGCCAATGGTCGGTACGTTCTACCGCACCCCGGCACCGACCTCGCCAGCCTTTGTTGAAGTGGGCAAGACCGTGAAAGTGGGCGACACCATCTGCATCGTTGAAGCGATGAAAATGATGAACCACATCACCGCGGAAAAAGCCGGCGTCATTGAATCCATCCTGGTAGAAAACGGTCAGCCGGTTGAGTACGACCAGCCGCTGTTCACCATCGTTTGAACCGCGGAGCGCCTTCGATGTTGAAACCTGCGAAGAAACTGCAAAAAGTCCTGATCGCCAACCGCGGCGAGATCGCGCTGCGTATCCTGCGCGCCTGTAAGGAAGAGGGCATCAAGACCGTCGCTGTTTACTCGACGGCCGATACCGAATTGATGCACGTGAAACTGGCGGACGAAAGCATTTGCATCGGCCCGCCACTGGCCACGAACTCGTACCTGAAAGTCTCGAACATCATCGCTGCGGCAGAAGTGACCGGCGCTGATGGCATCCACCCAGGCTACGGCTTCCTCGCGGAAAACGCCGATTTTGCCGAACAGGTGGAAAAATCCGGGTTTGCCTTCATCGGCCCCAAAGCCGAAACCATTCGCCTGATGGGCGACAAGGTCTCGGCCAAGGACGCCATGATCGCGGCCGGCGTGCCAACCGTTCCAGGCTCCGACGGCCCACTGCCTGAAGACGAGGAAACCGCTCTGCGCATTGGTCGCGAAGTCGGCTACCCGGTGATCATCAAGGCCGCCGGTGGCGGTGGTGGTCGCGGCATGCGTGTGGTGCACAAGGAAGAAGAGCTGATCGAAGCCGCCAAGCAGACCCGCTCCGAAGCGGGCGCCTGGTTCGGCAACCCGATGGTCTACCTGGAGAAGTACCTGACCAACCCACGTCACGTGGAAGTCCAGGTACTGTCCGACGGCCAGGGCCATGCCATCCACCTGGGCGACCGCGATTGCTCGCTGCAACGTCGTCACCAGAAGGTATTGGAAGAAGCCCCGGCACCGGGCCTGGACGAGAAAGCCCGCCAGGAAGTCCTGGCGCGTTGCGTCAAGGCGTGCATCGACATCAACTACCGTGGCGCCGGTACTTTCGAGTTCCTCTACGAGAACGGCCGCTTCTACTTCATCGAGATGAACACTCGCGTGCAGGTAGAGCACCCGGTATCGGAGATGGTCACCGGTATCGATATCGTCAAGGAGATGCTGAGCATCGCCGCCGGTAACGTGTTGTCCTTCACCCAGGACGACGTGAAGATGCACGGCCACTCCCTGGAGTGCCGCATCAACGCCGAAGACCCGAAAACCTTTATTCCAAGCCCTGGCCTGGTCAAGCATTTCCACGCGCCAGGCGGCAACGGCGTACGCGTGGATTCGCACCTGTACAGCGGCTACAAGGTTCCGTCCAACTACGACTCACTGATCGGCAAGCTGATCACCTGGGGCGCCACTCGCGACGAGGCCATGGCCCGTATGCGCAACGCCCTGGACGAAATCGTGGTAGACGGCATCAAGACCAACATCCCGCTGCATCGGGACCTGGTTCGTGATGAAGGCTTCTGCGAAGGTGGTGTGAACATTCACTACCTGGAACACAAGCTGGCCAACCAGTAAGTGCTCCACCCAACAAAACCGCCTTCGGGCGGTTTTGTTGTTTGTGGGCCCCAGAAAACACCACCAAACCCTGTGGGAGCTGGCTTGTGTGGGAGCTGGCTTGCCTGCGATGGCATCGCCTCGGTCCGGCAGAAAAACCTGGGTGCCTGCATCGCGGGCAAGCCCGGCTCCCACACAAGCCCCACATTTGGACCGGGTGCAGTCAGTGGTGTCGTCTTCTGCCCGCTGCTCGCGTAAACTTGCGCGCTTTCGCGGCCTGCTCGCCGCACATTCATTTTTTTCAAAGGTGCCCGCCATGCCTTGGCTGCAAGTCCGTCTCGCCATCAGCCCAGAACAAGCCGAAACCTACGAAGACGCGTTCCTCGAAGTGGGCGCCGTATCGGTGACCTTCATGGACGCCGAAGATCAGCCGATTTTCGAGCCGGAACTCAACACCACGCCGCTGTGGTCCCACACCCACTTGCTGGCCCTGTTCGAGGACGGCACCGACGCCGCCGCCGTGCTGGCCCATATGGAACTGCTCACCGGCGGCCCGCTGCCCGAGCATCACAGCGAAGTCATCGAAGACCAGGACTGGGAACGCAGCTGGATGGATAACTTCCAGCCCATGCGCTTCGGCCAGCGCCTGTGGATCGTGCCAAGTTGGCACGCCGCTCCCGAGCCAGACGCGGTGAACCTGCTGCTGGACCCGGGCCTGGCGTTCGGCACCGGCACCCATCCCACCACCGCCCTGTGCCTGGAATGGCTGGACGGCCAAGACCTGACCGACAGCAACGTCCTGGACTTCGGCTGCGGCTCGGGGATTTTGGCAATCGCCGCCCTGCTGCTGGGCGCCAAGGAGGCCGTGGGCACCGATATCGACGTGCAGGCCCTGGAAGCCTCCCGCGATAACGCCGGGCGCAACAACATTGCCGAAGGCAAATTCCCACTCTACCTGCCTGAAGACCTGCCCCAGGTTCAGGCCGATGTACTGGTGGCCAATATCCTCGCCGGGCCACTGGTGTCGTTGGCGCCGCAACTGTCGAGTCTGGTCAAGCCGGGCGGGCGCCTGGCGCTGTCGGGCATCCTCGCCGAGCAAGGTGAAGACGTGGCTGCGGCCTACGCCAAGGACTTCGAGCTGGACCCGATCGCCAACCGTGATGGCTGGGTACGCATCAGCGGTCGTCGGCGCTAGAATGAGCGCTTGCCTGAATCGGATGGCCGCATGACCGACAGTTTTGTCACCCAGTGCCCACATTGCCAATCGCGCTTTCGCGTCAACCACGCTCAATTGAGCGTGGCCCGCGGCGTGGTGCGTTGCGGCTCGTGCCTGCAAGTGTTCAACGCCGCTCGCCAGTTGCTGGAGCAACGGGCCCAGGCGTCTGCGCCGGAACCTGAAGTGCCGACCACCGCTGAGCCGGCCGTCGAACCGACTGGCGAAACGCCTCCCCAACCACCGCGGGCCATCAGCCAGAAACAGTGGACGGCCGAAGAGCTGGACCTGGACAACCTGGACAAGGAACTGGCCAGGCTGGAACGTCGCGAGATCCAGCACACCCAGGCCGTGGGCGCAGAACGTCGCCAGCCAGGTGCCGACCGTCGGCAAAAGGAAGAGTCCTTCAGCGCCAGTCGCGATACGGTCAAGGCCGAGGAAGAAAAATGGGCGGCCAGCCTGTTCAGTGAGCCACCCGAAGAGCGCGCCCAGGCACCTGAAGAAGAGCCCGAGCCGGCCAAGGCTCCTGCGTCCAAACAGCGCACCGAACCGTCCATGTCGGCCCACACCGACGACCTCGATGACGAACCGGCTCTGCACACCACCGCCGTGGATGACGACCTCGACCCGCCGCTGACGCCCACTCTCGACGAGCCGGAACCCGAAGACCGCGCGTTCGCGCGACGCAAGCGCGCACGAACGGAGGCCGGCGTACATGACGAACTGCTCCAGGACCTGGAAGACGACCCCCTGCACCTGTATGCGCAGAAGCGTCCGTCAGGCTGGGGCCGCCGGCTGGTCTGGATACTGCTGGTGGTACTCGCCGCCGCAGGCCTGGCCGGCCAGTACGTCGCCTACCAATTCGACGACCTGGCCCGCCAGGATGCCTACCGCCCGTGGTTCCAGGCGCTGTGCCCGAAACTGGGGTGTACGGTGCCATCGCGGGTCGACATTGCCCATATCAAGAGCAGCAACCTGGTGGTGCGCAGCCATCCCGAGTTCGCCGGGGCGCTGGTGGTGGATGCCATCCTCTATAACCGCGCGACCTTCTCCCAGCCCTTCCCGCTGCTGGAGCTGCGCTTTGCGGATTTGAACGGCAGCCTGATTGCCAGTCGTCGCTTCAAGCCCGCCGAATACCTGAGCGGCGAGTTGGCCGGCGTGAGCGAAATGCCCTCGCAGACGCCGATCCACATCTCCCTGGACATCCTCGACCCCGGCAACAAAGCCGTGAATTACAGCCTGAGCTTCCATTCGCCCGAGTGAAACGGCGTGCCCACCGAGGTTTGACGGCGGATTATTGACTTGGCCGCCGTCGACCAAACCGATGGCGATAAAAAAGTAACTGTTCAGATTTTATCCAATTCAGCCTTTAACCAGTCATCGAGAGCGGGTATCATGCCAACCCTTTTTCGAACTCTAATGATCCGGCCCCACAACAGGGAAGTCCTATGTCGGCGGTACGCATCGGCCCATACACATTGCAAAACGGCTTGATCCTCGCCCCGATGGCGGGTGTCACCGACCAGCCCTTTCGTCAGCTGTGCAAGCGTTTGGGCGCGGGTCTAGTAGTCTCTGAAATGGTTACCAGCGACATGAGTTTGTGGAACACCCGCAAGTCGCGGATGCGCATGATCCATGAAGGCGATCCCGAGCCACGCTCGGTGCAGATCGCCGGTGGCGATGCGCAGATGCTGGCGGATGCAGCCCGGGCCAATGTGGAGCTGGGTGCACAGATCATCGATATCAACATGGGCTGCCCGGCCAAGAAGGTCTGCAACAAGGCCGCCGGTTCCGCGCTGTTGAAAGATGAGCAGTTGGTTGCCGAGATCCTGCAGGCCGTTGTCGGCGCAGTGGATGTGCCGGTGACCCTGAAGATTCGTACCGGTTGGGACCGGGACAACAAGAATGGCCTGACGGTGGCGAAGATCGCTGAACAGGCAGGTATTACAGCGCTGGCGGTGCATGGCCGCACCCGCGCCGACCTTTACACCGGTGAAGCCGAGTACGACACCATTGCCGCGATCAAGCAGGCCGTGTCGATGCCCGTCTTTGCCAATGGCGACATCGACAGTGCCGAGAAAGCCCGGCGCGTGCTGCACGCGACCGGTGCCGATGGCTTGTTGATTGGCCGGGCCGCCCAGGGGCGGCCGTGGATTTTTCGTGAAATCGAGCATTTCCTGCGTACCGGTGAAGTCTTGCCGGCACCAGAGTTGGTCGAGGTGGAACGTATTCTGCTAGAGCATCTGGCCGCCCTGCACGCCTTCTATGGAGACGTGATGGGAGTACGCATTGCTCGCAAGCATGTCGGCTGGTATCTCGCCACCTTGCCGGGCGCCAAGGAATTCCGCGCTCAGTTCAATCGTTTGGATGAAACGCAGGCACAGGTCGCCACCGTTCGTGAGTTCTTCGCCGGACGCGACAAGAGCCTGGGAACAGGGGATGGAGAAGGGGTGGCCGCATGACGATGATGACCGAGACTTTAGTGAGTGGAACAACACCCGTGAGCGACAACGTCAATTTGAAACAGCACCTCAACACGCCGAGCGAAGAAGGCCAGACCCTTCGCGGGAGTGTCGAGAAGGCGCTGCACAATTATTTCGCCCACCTTGAGGGCGCTTCCGTCACGGATGTGTACAACCTGGTGCTCTCCGAAGTCGAGGCGCCCTTGCTCGAAAGCGTGATGAACTACGTCAAGGGCAACCAGACCAAAGCCAGTGAGCTGCTGGGCCTCAACCGTGGCACCTTGCGCAAAAAGCTCAAGCAGTACGATTTGCTGTAAGCATTCAATCAAACCAGAAAGGCGCCCGCGTAAAACCGGTCGCCTTTTTTGCTGACTTCCTTTGCTTTTGATGGAAATTGAGATGACCGACCAGACCACCCGCCTGCCGATCCGCCGTGCCTTGATCAGTGTTTCCGACAAGACCGGGATCCTCGAATTTGCCCGGGAGCTGGAAGCCCTGGGTGTGGAAATCCTCTCCACGGGCGGGACCTTCAAACTGCTGCAGGACAACGGCGTGGCCGCAGTGGAAGTCGCGGACTACACCGGTTTCGCAGAAATGATGGACGGTCGCGTCAAGACCCTGCACCCGAAAATCCACGGCGGTATCCTCGGCCGTCGCGGCATCGACGACGCCATCATGACCGAGCACGGTATCAAGCCGATCGACCTGGTGGCCGTTAACCTCTACCCGTTCGAAGCCACCATCAACAAGCCAGGTTGCGACCTGCCGACCGCCATCGAAAACATCGATATCGGCGGCCCGACCATGGTGCGCTCGGCGGCCAAGAACCATAAAGACGTGGCCATCGTGGTCAATGCCAGCGACTACGCCAGCGTCCTGGAAAACCTCAAGGCCGGTGGCCTGACCTACGCCCAGCGCTTCGACCTGATGCTCAAGGCGTTCGAACACACCGCCGCCTACGACGGCATGATCGCCAACTACATGGGCACCGTGAACCAGGCTGCGCAAACCTTGAGCACCGAAGGCCGCAGCCAGTTCCCGCGCACCTTCAACAGCCAGTTCATCAAGGCCCAGGAAATGCGCTACGGCGAGAACCCGCACCAGAGCGCGGCGTTCTACGTGGAAGCCAAGCCGGCCGAAGTGGGCATCGCCACCGCCACTCAACTGCAAGGCAAAGAACTCTCCTACAACAACGTGGCCGACACTGACGCCGCGCTGGAATGCGTAAAGAGCTTCGTCAAGCCGGCCTGCGTGATCGTCAAGCACGCCAACCCGTGCGGCGTGGCCGTCAGCCCGGACGCTGAAGGCGGTATCCGCCAGGCGTACGAACTGGCCTACGCCACCGACACCGAATCCGCATTCGGCGGCATCATTGCCTTCAACCGCGAGCTGGATGCCGAGACCGCCAAGGCCATCGTCGAGCGCCAGTTCGTCGAAGTGATCATCGCCCCAAGCGTCAGCGAAGAAGCCCGCGCCATCGTCGCCGCCAAAGCCAACGTGCGCCTGCTGGCCTGTGGCGAGTGGTCGGCTGACCGCGCCGCCGCCTGGGACTACAAGCGCGTCAATGGCGGCCTGCTGGTACAGAGCCGCGACATCGGCATGATCGGCAGCGATGACTTGAAAGTCGTGACCAAGCGCGCGCCGACCGAGCAAGAGATCAACGACCTGATCTTCGCCTGGAAAGTGGCCAAGTACGTCAAGTCCAACGCCATCGTCTACGCCAAGAACCGCCAGACCATCGGTGTCGGCGCTGGCCAGATGAGCCGTGTGAACTCGGCACGTATCGCCGCGATCAAGGCAGAACACGCCGGTTTGCAGGTGGTGGGGTCGGTGATGGCTTCCGATGCGTTCTTCCCGTTCCGTGACGGCCTGGACAACGCTGCGAAAGCCGGCGTGACGGCCGTGATCCAACCGGGCGGCTCGATGCGTGATGCAGAAGTCATCGCCGCCGCTGATGAAGCGGGCATTGCGATGGTCTTCACCGGCATGCGCCACTTCCGCCACTAACGTGGAGCAGCAAGTTTCAAGCTACAAGCGACAAGTAAGAGCAGGACGGTGTTGCTTTTACTTTTGCTTGCAGCCTCTCTAATTCATAGCTGGATGCTGCACTTCGGAGCGCTGAAGATCGCGTCTAACTTGCAGCTTGCAGCTTGTAACTTCCTCCGAAGGAGTCTGACTTGAACGTCCTCATCATTGGCAGCGGTGGCCGTGAACACGCCCTGGCCTGGAAAGTAGCCCAGGACCCACGCGTGCAGAAAGTCTTCGTGGCCCCCGGCAACGCCGGCACCGCCATCGAAGCCAAGTGCGAAAACGTCGCCATCGACGTGCTGGCCCTGGAGCAGTTGGCAGATTTTGCCGAGAAGAATGTTTCCCTGACCATCGTCGGCCCGGAAGTGCCACTGGTAGCAGGTGTTGTTGATCTGTTCCGCAGCCGTGGCCTGGATTGCTTCGGCCCTACCGCTGGCGCCGCCCAGTTGGAAGGTTCGAAAGCCTTCACCAAGGACTTCCTGGCTCGCCACAAGATCCCGACGGCCGATTACCAGAACTTCACCGAGATCGAGCCGGCCCTGGCTTACCTGCGTGAAAAAGGCGCACCGATCGTGATCAAGGCCGATGGCCTGGCTGCGGGCAAAGGCGTGATCGTCGCCATGACCCTGCAGGAAGCCGAAGACGCCGTGCGCGACATGCTCGCCGGCAATGCCTTTGGTGACGCCGGTTCGCGCGTAGTCATCGAGGAATTCCTCGACGGCGAAGAAGCCAGCTTTATCGTGATGGTCGACGGCAAGAACGTATTGCCGATGGCCACCAGCCAGGACCACAAGCGCGTCGGCAACGGCGACAGCGGCCCGAACACCGGCGGCATGGGGGCCTACTCCCCGGCGCCGGTGGTGACCGCCGACGTCCACCAGCGCGTCATGGACCTGGTGATCTGGCCAACCGTGCGTGGCATGGCCGATGAAGGCAACGTGTACACCGGCTTCCTCTACGCCGGCCTGATGATCGACAAAGCCGGTAACCCCAAAGTCATCGAGTTCAACTGCCGTTTTGGCGATCCGGAAACCCAACCGGTGATGCTGCGCCTGCAATCGAGCCTGGTGCTGCTGGTGGAAGCCGCCCTCGCCCAGGCCCTGGACAAGGTCGAAGCGCAATGGGACCCACGCCCGAGCGTTGGCATCGTGCTGGCGGCCGGTGGCTACCCTGCCGACTACGCCAAGGGCGATGCGATCGAAGGCCTCGACGCTGCCGCTGCGCTGGAAGGCAAGGTGTTCCATGCGGGCACCGCGCTCAAGGACGGCAAAGTTGTAACCGCCGGTGGCCGCGTATTGTGCGCCACCGCAATGGGTGCCAGTGTCGATGCCGCGCAACAACAGGCGTACAAACTGGCGGCGAAAATCGACTGGAAAGGCTGCTTCTACCGCACCGACATTGGCTACCGTGCCATTGCCCGCGAACGCGGCGAGAACAACTGAGCAGCTACACTTGCAGTAGCTATCCGTTCGGTTAGGTAAGGGCCTTTGGCCCTTGCCGTACCCTGTCGCCCCGCGCATAGTTAACCCGTGCATCCAACTACCGAAGGGATTTCGCCGTGCGCTGGCTCAGGATCGCCATAGGTTTCACAATCAGTCTGCTGACTTTGCTCTGCTTGCTACCGGCCCAGGCCGCCGCGCAAGGCAGTGGCTGGGCGGTATTGCTTGATGAACAGGCCGACCTGCAACTGAGCGACATCCGTTCCGCCCGCTACACCAATCAATTCAGCCCCATCGAACTGGACCGCATCACTGCCGCGCAGCCGGACGGTGCGTTGTGGGTGCGTTTCAGGTTGCAGCCCGGCAAGCACGAACAAGTGCTGCGGGTGTTCGCCCCGGACCTGTCCAGCCTGAGCCTGTACGTGCTGGACGGCGACACCCTGGTGGAACAACAAACCACCGGCACTCGCCAACCCCAGGCTGAGCGCCCGCTGCCCAGCAGTGACTTCATGTTACCGATGCCCCAGAGCCAACAGCCTCTGGAGGTGTACCTGCGGTTGGTCTCGGAACACGAACTGCGCCCTTACATCACCCTGGAACCTGCAGTGCTGGCCGCTGCCAACCAGAACCAGACGCTGATCTACGGCCTGCTGTTCGGCGTGCTGTCGATGCTGATCCTGCACAACCTCACGCGCTTCGCCTACCACCGCTCGCGCAGCAGCCTGTGGCTGGCCGCGTGCGAGTTCCTGTTGATGCTCAGCCTGGCGCTGCTGCTCAACCTGGTGGGGCCGTGGCTGCCGAACTGGCACGCGATCCAGACCCCTGGCGCCTACCTGGCCCTGCTGCTGACCGCGCCCTGCGGGCTGATGTTTGCCTACCGCTTCTTCATGCCCCTGGGCCCGCATCCGCTGAACAAAGTATTGATGGCTGACATCCTGCTGATCATCCTGTGCGGCCTGCTGTTGTTGTTCGTCAATACCTTGCCGCTGAATATCATCACCTATGCCCTGGTCGCGCTGGCAGGCCTGAGCATGCTGTTTGTCTCGGCCTATCACTGGCAAAAAGGTTACCGCCCGGCGCGCCTGTTCGTGGCGGCCATGGTGGTGTTCAACATCGGCACGCTGATCATCCTGCCTGCACTGCTCGGCCTCACCCTGGTAGCGCCACAGGGCCTGATCGTCACCCTGCTGAGCTTTATCTGCCTCAGTGGCCTGCTGATGAGCCTGGCCCTCGGCGAGCGCCAGCGCGCCATTGTCGAAACCCGCTTCAGCCTCAGCCGCGACCTGGCGGCCAGCAACGCCGAAATCGCCGCCAAGGCCGAGTTCCTGGCGAAGATCAGCCACGAAATTCGCACGCCCATGAACGGTGTGCTGGGCATGACCGAGTTGTTGCTGGGCACGCCGTTGTCGGTGAAGCAACGCGACTATGTGCAGACCATCCACAGCGCCGGTAACGAGTTGCTCACCCTGATCAACGAGATTCTCGACATTTCCAAGCTCGAATCCGGCCAGATCGAACTCGATGATGTGCAGTTCGATCTCAATGCATTGATCGACGACTGCCTGAGTATCTTCCGCGCCAAGGCCGAGCAACAGAATGTCGAGCTGATCAGCTTCATCCAGCCCCAGGTGCCACGGGTGATCAGCGGTGACCCGACGCGGCTGCGCCAGGCGCTGCTGAGCCTTCTGGAAAACGCCCTGCACAAAACCGATGAAGGCGAAGTGCTGATCGTTGTCGCCCTGGATGAGCGCAGCACCAAGCCGCGCCTGCGCATTGCCGTGCAAGACAGCGGCGTACCCATGGAAGCCGCCGAACGCGACGCCCTGCTGCACAGCGAACTGCACAGCAAGAACTTCCTGTCGGCGACGCGCTTGAGTGGCCACCTGGGCCTGGTCATCGCCCGCCAGCTGATCCTGTTGATGAACGGCGAGTTCGGCGTCAAGAGCGGCAGTCACCAGGGCAGCACCCTGTGGTTGACCCTGCCGCTGGACCCGGAACGCCTGGAGCACCCGACCAGCGACCTCGACGGCCCGCTCAAGGACGCCCGCGTGCTGGTGGTGGACGACAACGACACCTGCCGCAAAGTGCTGGTGCAGCAATGCACGGCCTGGGGTCTGAACGTCAGCGCCGCGCCTTCGGGCAAGGAGGCCCTGGCGCTGCTGCGTACCAAGGCGCACCTGCGTGATTACTTCGATGTGGTACTGCTGGACCAGAACATGCCCGGCATGACCGGCATGCAACTGGCGGCGAAGATCAAGGAAGACCCGAGCCTGAACCACGACATCCTGCTGATCATGCTCACCGGCATCAGTAACGCGCCGAGCAAGATCATTGCGCGCAACTGCGGGATCAAGCGCATCCTCGCCAAACCGGTGGCGGGCTATACCCTCAAGACCACCCTGGCCGATGAACTGACCCAGCGCAGCAAAGGCGCCCTCGTCGCCCGCCCGGCCCCCAGCGCACCGGCCGCCATCACCGTGCCCAGCGATTTCCGCATCCTGGTGGCCGAAGACAACAACATCTCCACCAAAGTGATTCGCGGCATGCTCGGCAAGCTCAACCTCAACCCGGACACCGCCAGCAACGGCGAAGAAGCGCTGCAAGCGATGAAAGCCCAGCGCTATGACCTGGTATTGATGGACTGCGAGATGCCGATCCTCGATGGTTTCTCTGCCACGCAGCAACTGCGGGCGTGGGAAGTCAGCCACCAACGCGTGCGCACGCCGGTGGTGGCGCTGACCGCGCATATCCTGTCGGAACACAAAGAGCGCGCACGCCAGGCGGGCATGGACGGGCATATGGCCAAGCCGGTGGAACTGTCGCAGTTGCGCGAGCTGGTGGACTACTGGGTGGCGCAGCGCCAACAGCGCCCTGCACACGCCCCGTCCTGACCTGAAATACCATCCCCTCTTGCCTGCGATAGCCATAGGTATCTACACAACTCTGTAGCGCTCAACGGTAACCACGATGCGAAGCGAGCCGCCCTTGATCTTGATCTGCTTTTGATCTTGATCTTAGGCGCCCCGTTAAACCACGCTGGCCGGAATTCGACAGGGATTTGGGGGGTAAACCGGCAGGGATGCCGGTTTAGCCGCCCCGCGCCATGGATGGCGCGTGGCGGCGGCCCCCCAAATCACTGGCGGATTACGGGCACACCGAGCCTAAGCGAGGTGCCGAGTGGTGGGGCAAGAGCGTTTTGCTTACTTTTGCGCTTTTCAAAAGTGAGCCGCCGTCAGGGCGGAACCCTACGCGGCCGTTACCTAAATAACGGATATGTACGCGGTCAAATCCAACATTCCGGTCGGCTGTCAGGCCGTCTTCGCAGGCAAGCCAGCTCCCACATTTGGATCGCGGTACGTCAGCTAGATCAGCGTCGGCTGTCAGGCCATCACGGGAGCAAGCTCCCTCGCCACAGGGTCAGCGTCGCGCCGAAGTTGTGGAGATACCTATGCTGCGATAGAGATGTATCAGTCACTGATGTGTTAACTGACCCACCGCTATCGCAGGCAAGCCAGCTCCCACATTTGATCTCTGTCGGATAGACTCCTCCACACTTCCCCCGCCCGCGAGCCGCCCCCCATGCTCCATGTGTTATTCAGCGTTTACCTGAAGATGCTGGTGCTCTACAGCCCGTTCTTTGTGCTGTCCTGCTTTATCAGCCTGACCCGTGGCTATTCCAGCAAGGAGCGTCGGCGCCTGGCGTGGAAAGTCGCACTGGCCACTCTGGTATCGAGCGTGCTGCTCTACCTGTTTGGCCGGGTGATTTTCAGTGTGTTCGGCATTACCGTCGACGCGTTCCGCATCGGCGCCGGCAGCGTGTTGTTTATCTCCGCCCTGGGCATGGCCCAGGGCAAGTCGGCGGTGCAGACCGACAACGTGCAGCAGGACGTGACCATCGTGCCGCTGACCATCCCCCTCACCGTCGGCCCCGGCACCATCGGCGCCTTGCTGGTGATGGGCGTCAGCCAACCGCACTGGGATGACAAACTCACCGCCATCCTCAGTATTGCCCTGGCCAGCCTGACGGTGGGCGTGGTGCTGTACCTGTCCAACCGTATCGAACGCATTCTCGGCGACCAGGGCTTGCAGATTGTCAGCCGCTTGATGGGCCTGTTCGTCTGCGCCCTGGCCGCGCAAATCATTTTTACCGGGGTACGCGGCTACCTGGTGCCCTAGATCCGGTATTTGGCGATCGCCATTTCGACTTTGTCACCGGCGCTTTCGCGCATCAGCTGGATGGTTTTCTCGTTGACCATCGAGGTATTGAGCACCAGGCAAGTCTGCCCGCTGAAGGCCTCGAACGAAGAACTGTCCCACTCCAGGAACGGCAGGCCCACCTGTTTATCCACACCATGGGAGCTGTAGGTCACCAGCACCATGATCAATTCGCCGTCTGTTTCAGCGCAGGAGGCCAGGCCGAAATCGCCGCCCTCGCGCACCGCGCAATTGCGCTTGAATAGCTCGAAAGACGCTGGCTGGCGCTTCAATGCGTCCAGCGCATCGGCGGCCAGCTTTGGCAATGCGCTGAGCAACGGCCCGGACAGCGCCGTCGACGTCAGCATCGAGGCGATGATATTCAGCGCCGCCAGTTGCACGGTAAGGCCCTTGCCCGCACGCGAGACCCGCTCAAAGCGACTGCGCAGCGGCAGCCAACCCAGGCTGACCATGACCTTGATAAACTCCTCGTACCACCCCTCGCTACCACGCTGGACGTTCAGCACATCGCTCACATAACTGCTGGCTAGCAAATAGCTTTTGCGCACGTATTCCCGGTTCAACGCCGATAACCCTTCGGCAAACGAAATCACACCGTTGTTGACCACGGCCGCATTGCAATCATCCTCGCGATCCAACGCGCCAGCGGCCTGCCGTGCAGGTGCACCCGGCAATTTGTAGGCGGCAATCAACTTGCGCCTTTTTTTGCTGTTGATCCTTCTGTGACGTCGCTCCATTTTCTGTTCTCCACAAGCACCCCACATGGGGCTTGTCTCCACCCTAGTCCAGGGAGCTGCTCGCTTTCCATGCGACAAACATCCCTTGGCCTGCCCCGCCCAAAAACGGCGCCCAGCAATGACAAGGCGCGGGCGGCAGGCTTCTGGTTTTCATCGCATAAAAAAAGAAAAAGCCCCGAACAACGCCAGGAGAATCCCTGGGTTATTCGGAGCTTTCCGGCAGCCAACGGGGCTGTTTTCAGGAGTTGGGTTTGTCGCCATACCAACGTGGCGTGTACACCCACTCGCCGCCACCGGCGCGTGGGAACACACAGGTGGTGGATGAACCGATCAGCACCATGGTGCGCATGTCCACCTGCTCGGGGGTCAGTTGCCCCAAGGTGGTGACGCGCAGCGCCTGGCCTGGGCGGCCGATGTCACGGCCCAGCACCACCGGCGTCTGTGGCGTGCGATGCAGCGCGACGATCTCCAGGGCGCGCCCCAGTTGCCAAGGCCGCGAGCGGGAGATCGGGTTGTAGAACGCCAAGGCCAGGTCAGCCTGGGAAGCCAGGTCCAGGCGTTTTTCGATGATCGACCAGGGCTTGAGGTTATCCGACAGCGACATCACACAGAAGTCATGGCCCAGCGGCGCACCTGCCTGGGCGGCGGTGGCCAGCGAGGCGGAAACCCCCGGCAGGATTTCCAGGTCGACCTGATGCCAGGCCGGCTCACTGGACTCGTGCAGCGCTTCGATCACTGCCGCAGCCATGGCGAATACACCAGGGTCGCCGGACGACACCACCACCACCGAACGCCCTTGCGCAGCCAACTCGAAGGCGTGCCGGGCGCGCTGCATTTCTTCACGGTTGTCGGTGCAGTGTTGCACTTGGTCGTCACGGAACGGCCCGGCCATGCGCACGTAGGTTTCATACCCCAGCACATCGGTGCAACGCGCCAGTTCCGCCTTCACCGCCGGCACCATCAGTTCAGCGGCGCCGGGGCCCAGGCCGATCACCGCCAGACGCCCGCGCGGGCGCCCCACCTGTGACAGGTCCAAGGGCTGCTCGGCGACGGTAATGCTGATATCCGCAACGGGTGTCAGCGCGGCAAAACGCAGCGGTACGCCCAGAGCGGACGCGGCTTCATGCAAGGACGCGTCAGCCATCTGCAGGTCGCTGGCCAGCAGGCAGGCCAGGGATTGCACGGCCACACCCGCCTCCTGCAACGCCGTGCGCACACGCTCGGCCAACTGCGCACCCGGCCGGCAAGTGACGTAGACATTCTGCGGGTAAATCAGCAACTCGTTGGCTGCCGGCGTGCGCTCGGCACTGCCCACATGAATCGCCAGGCGCGCCTGTTGGTCCTGAGGCAGGTTAGCCTCCTCCAGCCATGGCGCCGCGCCTTCGATGCGCACGCTTTCGCCGGCCAGAAGGTCGGAGACAAAGCGCTTGCCCAACTCGATGTCGGCCAGTTGATAGCCCGCCGGCGGGTTGAGCAGGCAGGTGCCAAAACGCAGCTCGCCACTGGTGGTGATTGCCGCGGATACGCCCAGCGCCGCGGCGATATCCCGCGCCATCACATTCACACCGCCCAGGCCACCGAGCAACGGCACCACGGCGCTGCCGTCTTCGGCCACGGCCAGCACGGCAGGCTCTTCGCCCTTTTCCAGCAGCAACGGCGCCAGGGTGCGGATCACAATGCCCGCGGCGCACAGGGCAATCAGTGGCGTGCCCTGTTGATAGAGCTGACGCAAGGTCGCGCCGAACTCGCTGTAGCTGCGGTCGGCCCCCTCAACCCGTGAGGCCAGGCCATGGATCAACGCGTCGGGGTAAACCTGCTGGAGCTTGCGCGCAGTCGCCAGGCTGCCCTGGCCCAGAATCACAATCGCCGGGGTCATCAACCTTGCCACCGTTCACCGGGCACGATGATCAGTGAGAAATACGGCGAAGACATCGGCTCCACCTGGTCCAGCGGCACGATCTTCTGGTTGGCCATGGTCGCACGCTCTACATACAGCGCCCGCTCGGCCAGACCCAACTCTTCCAACACCTGGCGCACCTTCGGGAAGTTGCGCCCCAGCTTCATGATCACGGCGGCATCGGCATCCGCCAGGCGGCGCTTGAGGTCCTCATGGGGCAATACGCCGGAGAGCACCGACAAGCTCTGGTTGCGATACACCAGCGGCGCACCGAGTACCGAGGCGCCACCGAGCATCGAGCACACGCCTGGAATCACCTCGGCGTCGTAGCGCTCGGCCAGGCGGTCATGCAGGTACATGTAGGAGCCGTAGAAGAACGGGTCACCTTCGCAAATCACCGCCACGTCACGGCCTGCGTCCAGGTGCGCGGCCACGTCGAGGCTGGCGTTGTCGTAGAAGTCGCTGATCACCTGCTCGTAGGACAGCGGCGCCGGCAGCACTTCGGTAGTCACCGGGTACACCAGCGGCATCAGGGTCTGTTGTGGTACCAAGTGGTCTTCGATGATGCCGAAGGCGTTGCCCTTCTTGCCCTTGGCCACGAAGTACGCCACCACCGGCGATTCACGCAGCAGGCGCAGGGCTTTGAGGGTAATCAGTTCGGGGTCACCGGGGCCGACGCCCAGGCCGATCAAACGTCCGCGCACCTGCATTATTCGACCTCCGTGGCCAGGGCATTGACGGCAGCAGCAGCCATGGCGCTGCCGCCCAGGCGGCCTTGCATGATCACGAACGGCACCCCACGGCTGTCAGCGGCGAGCATCGCCTTGGATTCGGCGGCGCCGACAAAGCCCACCGGGAAACCGAGGATCAACGCCGGTTTCGGCGCGCCGGCATCGAGCATTTCCAACAGGTAGAACAACGCGGTCGGCGCGTTGCCAATCACCACCACGCTGCCTTCCAGGTGCGGGCGCCACAGCTCAAGGGCGGCGGCGGAACGGGTGTTGCCCAGCTCCCGCGCCAACTCCGGCACGCTGTCGTCGCGCAGGGTGCAGATCACTTGGTTATTGGCTGGCAGACGTGCGCGGGTCACGCCTTCGGACACCATCCGCGCATCGCACAGAATCGGCGCGCCAGCGGCCAACGCGTCACGCCCGGCCTTGCCGGCCCCTTCGGAGAATTGCAGGCCGTCGATGGCCTCGACCATGCCGCACGCATGAATCACCCGCACCGCGAGTTTTTCCAAATCAGCCGGGATGCGGTCCAGGTTGGCTTCCGCGCGAATAATGGCGAAGGAGTTGCGATAGATCTCCTGACCGTCGCGGATGTAATCAATCATCGGTGTTGCTCCGTGGACGAGCGCGCAACAGGGCGCCCGCCGCTTCAATGGAAAGAGTGCGCGCGTGCAGCCGGCCAAAACCTGGCTGGGCTGCATCGCGAAAATAGAGGTCGTAATGGCCGGGGCTCACCGCCAGCAACGTGGCTGGCGCGGTGTGCGCGGCAGCGCAGGAGCGCGGGCAGCCGGACAGATGCACCTCAACGCCCGGTTGCAGAGCGGCCAGTTGCACGGCGTCGGCCTTGGTGTCGGCCAGGCCTTTTGCGCAGCCGCTGGAACCGGTGCAGGCAATCATGCGCGCCAGGGGGTGGTCGAGGGAGCAGATAAAGCCCAGTTGCGCCAGGCGTTCGGTCACGGCGTGCGGCTTTTCGACGTTGGGCACCAGCACGCCCTGCCAGGGGGTGAAGCGCAAGGTGCCGTCCCCATAGTCGCTGGCCAGTTGTGCGGCGCCCTTGAGCATCGTGGGGTCCAGGCGGCCCAGGGGCGCGAGGGCGCCGACGTAGAACTGATTCTTTTGCGTTTGTGGATAAGTGCCCACCTGCAGCGAGGCGTCGCTGGGCGGGCGTGTGAAGCCCTCGACTGGCAGCAACGGCACACGCAAATGGCTCAGCACGTTATCCACAGGCAAATGGCGCATGCGCGTTTGCTCTGGGGTGGCGAGGTCCAGAAAGGCTTCCAGCACGGCCACTACCAACCCATGGCCCTGATGCAATGGCACTGCCGCCACGGGCGCATCCAGGCCCGGACAACCGGCCAGGCCGAACGCGAGAAGGGTTTCGCCATGGCGTACGAAGGCCGACAACCACAGGTCGTGGTGATGTTCGAGCATCGCCAGGTCTTCGCCGCCATCAAGTTGCACCGCAAACTTGGCCGACAGTTCATGGAAACGCGGATGGTTCTCCAGGGTGGCGAGGATCTGCGCGGCCAGCGGGCGGGTGTCGAACAGCATCTGCGGGTCGATGCCGGCGCTGGGGCTGAGCATCAGGTTGCGCACGTCGTCACCGCCCGCGTTGCTGGGGCCCAGGCCGGTCGCCAGCAGCCGGGCGATCAACGCCTCCTGCTCGGCGCCGATGCCGCGGATCTGCAGATTGGCGCGGTTGGTCGCCTCGATCACCCCGCCCGCGTACGCTTGGGCCGCCTCCGCCACGGCGTGGGCCTGAGCGGCGGTGATCGCGCCGCCCGCCAATTTGACCCGGCAAATGCCGCCGTCCAACGCCTGGACAATACGCAGCAACCCCGGACAAGCCGAGGGGCGCAAGGTATTCACAGCGGGCGTTGGGTTCACGGGGCTACCGGTTGACGGGTAAAGGCGCGGTATTATGCCTGCTTTGTCCGGCGGCATGAAAAGCCTGCCCGTCGGATGTCGTTCAAGGAATTGATATGTCGCCCTGGCTGACGGTTGTAGGCATCGGTGAAGACGGCTTCAAAGGCCTGGGCAGGAATGCCCGGCATGCCTTGCTGCGCGCCACGCGGATTATAGGTGCTCAGCGCCAGTTGGACCTGCTGCCGCAGTGTATTGATGGCGAGCGCCAGCTGTGGCCGGGCCCGTTTTCCCTGGAGCCGGTGTTGTCGCGGCGTGGGGAGCCTGTGTGCGTCCTGGCCAGTGGCGACCCTATGTTCTATGGCGTCGGCGCCAGCCTGGCCCGGCAAGTGGCGCCTGAGGAGTTGACGATTTTGCCCGCGCCCTCGTCGGTATCCCTGGCGGCGGCACGCTTGGGCTGGCCGTTGCAGGAGGTGGTGACATTGTCGGTGGTGGCGCGGCCATTGGCGGCGATCAACGCACACCTGGCCAGTGGCGTGCGCTTGTTGGTATTGAGCAATGACGGCAGCAGTCCCGCCTTGATTGCCGCGTTGTTGACCGAGCGCGGTTTTGGCCCCAGCCGCATCAGTGTGTTTGAACACTTGGGCGGCCCGGCTGAACGGCGTATCGACGGGCATGCGCAAGCGTGGGAGCAGGCTGCGGTTGCCGACTTGAACCTGGTCGCCATCGACTGCCTGGCAGATGCCCACGCACCGCGTCTGTCGCATCTTGCCGGCTTGCCGGACTCGGCCTTCAAACACGACGGCCAACTGACCAAACGCGATGTCCGCGCCATGACCCTCGCCCGCCTCGCGCCCATGCCGGGCGAACTGTTATGGGACGTGGGCGCGGGCAGTGGCTCCATCGGTATTGAATGGATGCGCACCCATCCGAGCTGTCGCGCCTTGGCGATTGAAGCCGACACCGGCCGCCAGGGCCTGATCGAACACAACCGCGACGCCCTCGGCGTGCCCGGCCTGCAACTGGTTCGCGGCAAGGCGCCGGAGGCGTTAACCGGCCTGGAAACACCGGACGCCATCTTTATCGGCGGCGGCGTCACCCGCGACGGCGTGCTCGATACCTGCTGGCAACACCTGCGCCCCGGTGGCCGCCTGGTTGCCAATGCCGTGACCCTGCAAAGCGAAATGACCTTAATGAACTGGCGCGCCCAACATGGCGGCGAACTGACCCGCATCCACGTAGCCCAGGCCCAGCCCTTGGGCGAGTTCGATACCTGGCGCCAGGCGTTGCCGATCACGTTGCTGGAAGTGATCAAACCGCTATGAAAAGGATTCTTTTACTGGGCGGCGTCACCGAAGCGCTGGCCATCGCCCGCACCTTGGGGCCGCAGCATATCTACAGTTTGGCCGGCGTGGGCCGTGTGCCAACCGACCTGAACTGCCAGGTTCGCGTCGGGGGTTACGGAGGCGCTGAGGGTTTAGCGCAGTTTATTCGTGACGAACGTATCAGCCTGATCCTTGATGCCACCCATCCGTATGCAGCGCAGATCAGCCAAAACGCGGCCCAGGCGGCGCGATTGAGCGATGTGCCTTGCTGGGCATTGCGACGCCCGGCGTGGCAGCCGCAGCCGGAGGATGATTGGCGCGAGGTCGCTGACTGGGCCGAGTTGGTCGAAGCGCTCAAACCCTTCAAGCGCCCTCTATTCACCTTGGGCCGCGAACCCTTGCAGCACCTCGACGAAATCCCCGCCGACCAGTTCTGGACCTTGCGCGCGCTGGATGTGTATCCGGGCAACGAGCGCTGTGAAGTGATCGGCGCACGCGGGCCGTTCCTCATCGAGGACGAGCGGGCGTTATTCGAAGAACGGCGGATTGATGTGCTGATCAGCAAGAACAGCGGCAGCACCGCCACCGAGCCGAAGCTGGAAGTGGCGCGTGAGCGTGGGGTGCCGGTGGTGGTGTTGAAGCGGCCGGTGCTGGCTCAAGTAGACAGGGAATTCCTGTCGTCTGAAGAAACACTCAGCGCGTTGGCAAATTTCACTCGATGATGCAGGATCGCTCGCTTGCTTGATTAGTAACCTATTTGTTACCTTCAGGACAGCTAATGATTGAGATCGAAGAATACCAACGCGACAACGAGTCCAGTCCGTTCGATGAGTGGTTTTCATCCTTGAGTGTCCCAGCGGCAACTCGAGTTTCAACCGCTTTAGTTCGACTTGAAACAGGCAACACCAGCAACATCAAGTGGTTCGATGGGCTAGGCGAATACCGTATCGACTGGGGACCCGGCTTGCGAATCTATTTGATACGAGAAGGACATCGATTAATCATCCTGTTCGGTGGTGGTGATAAGTCCAGTCAAAAGCGCGATATCAAGGTCGTAAAGTCGCTGATTAATGAGTATCAGCGTGACAAGAAATTGAAACAAAAGAGGTGACCAGCATGGCGCTTACCCGTAGCTACAAACACACCATCGCTGAACGTGCCCAGCGAGACCCTGCATTCGCCCAAGCGCTTCTCGACGAGGCCGCTACGCTATTTCTCAATGGCGAGCCGGAAATATCTCGCGTGATCCTGCGTGATTTAGTCAACGCCACAGTAGGCTTTGAAGGCCTTGCGAAACAAACCGCCAAACCTAGCAAAAGCCTGCACCGAATGCTTTCTGCCAGCGGCAACCCCAGCATGGATAACCTTGCGGCGATTTTTGCCGTGATTAGAAAAGCCCTGGGTGTCGATATGCAGGTCCACGGAGTACCCGCTGCATAATCAACCAGCATGAATGCACAGCAACGTCAGCGGTGCTACAGGCAATCAGCATTCTTTAGACGCCACAATCTCATGTGGAAGGGGGCTCGCTCCCGATTACAGTAACGCAGCCAGCAAATCAGCAACTGACACACTGCTATCGGGAACAAGCCCCCTCCCACATTTGTACTGTGTTGCTAGCGGCTTGCGACTGTCCCCAGCCCGACCCCACTGTGCACCCGATCGGCCAGCAACTGCGCCAGCTCAATCAACTGTGCAACACCCAGCAACTCCTCTCGTTTAGGGCCTTCCAGGTCAAAGGCCAGGTCGCAACTCAGCGCATTGGCCGAGGCGAGTGTTTCGCTGAGGTTGACCAACAGATCTTCAGTGCTGATTCCATCGGCCACGGTAAATAGCCGGATGGGGGTATTGAGGGTGTTTTTGTTCATTGTGAAGCTCCTTAACGCAAGGGGAGCTTGATCAAGCCGGGCCGCGACGCCCGACCGCTGCGTGTGCAACGGTGTACGGAGACTAGAGATTGAGTGTCCTAGGGACAACCTCAAAGCCTTGTAAGACGTTTCTGTTTTCCCCAATGCCTAGCCGAACGGACAGTTGTTTGGCTTTACGCCTGTCAGCACCATTATTCTTGCGCTATTTGCACGCCATTCCCTTTGCATAAGCCAGTGCCACGACTGTGTTTGAGCCCTCCCGTGCGGATAATAAAAATGCTGCCCGCATTGCGATGCCGTCTTACATCCATCAGAAGTTTAGTGAGAATTACGGTTGGCGAAACACGGAGAAAAAGCAGACGTTAGATGCTGATGGCACGCACCCAAATGCATAAGGTCAACGAAAACCAGGGGTGGTACTAGGATGGAAGCAGTAAACATTGATCGCTTGGTAAAACGCTTGGGACGCACCTACGATGATTTTGTTGCCGAGGGTTTACTTCGTGCCGGGTCAATAAAACCATTATTTGAAAACGGTCAAAACTCCCATTTCATTCATAAACCAGAGCCAGGCGTTGAGCTTTGGTTTTGGGCCGAAACCATGAGATTGGAGCGAATCGTTTTTTGCCTGATTTCACTGGCACAAGGCGAGCCCAAGTATTCCGGTGAACTGCCTGTACCCCTCACCCTCTCAATGAACCAAGACAGCATCCGAAAAACGCTTGGAACGCCACACGAGTCCAAAGGGCCAGTGAAACTACCGTTACCGATTGGAGCTACAGGTGGATGGGACTCCTATCGCCTCAACTTGGAAACCCACTCAAATGCAAGAATTGCCGTGCAATATTTATCCGATAAAACCGTATGTGGTTTAGCGTTCACTTTGGTTGATATGGGCCGCGATTGACCGCGTTGACCACCCTATTACCAAGCGCACATCAATGAACGCGCAAACGATTGAGTGGGGGGCTTGGCAGGTGGGAGCTGGCTTGCCTGCGATACAGGCGACTCGGTCTTCCAGTTGGAACGAGGTGATGCTATCGCAGGCAAGCCAGCTCCCACAGTGTTCAGCGTCGCCTGGTGCGCTGCGTCCCTTCTGCAAAATTGGCAAGCGGCCGTTCTCGTCTATCCTCAAACCCAACACTGCGACACCAAACCACACCCGCCCTTTTTACTTATCCCCCCCGATCAGGCTAAATACCCGCCTGATCGTTTAACCCTACGGATTATCCGCCATGGCCCGTCAACGCTTTGCAATTGCCTGGATCGCCTGCCTTGCAGTGCTGTTCAATGCGTTTGCCATGCCGTTGGCCGGTGCGATGCAGCAGACCAATGACCCGGTCAAGCGTCTGATGTGGGGCGGGTTCTGTTCGTCCAATGGCGCCAGCCTCAAGGCGATTGCCCTGGGCAAGCTGGAAATTCCCGCACCGCCGGACGATCACTCCGCCATGCAGCATTGCTGGTGTTGCTCAGGCTCGGCGCCGCTGGTGGCGTTGCCGGGGCATGTGCCGCAGTTGTATGTAACGCGGTTCGAGGCGGTGCAGAACCTGCCGCCGCGCTTATTGCAAAATCCTACGCCGCGCCAGCAATGGCCGAGCCTCAACCCCCGCGCCTCTCCAACGGTCTGAGCTTCTTCGCAAGTGAACTGCGTTTAGAACCGTTCTGGAGAACTGCCATGCTTAAATCTTCCCTGCTTCTGGCTGCGTTGCTGCTGCCGGTGTTCAGTGCTGCCAATGCCGAGGACTACAAAGCCGGCGACTTGGAGGTCAGCAATCCCTGGTCCCAGGAATTGCCGCCGAATGCGCCCACCGTCGCGGCGTACTTTGTGATTCATAACACCGGGGCTACCCCGGATCGCCTGCTTGGCGTTGAAACCAGCGTCGCCGAAAAAGCCGAGCTGCATGAACATGTAATGCAGGGCGACTTGATGAAGATGCAACAAGTGCCCAGCGTCGCCGTACCAGCCAAGGGTGAGCTGACCTTCGCACCGATGGCCTATCACGTGATGTTGCTGGGCCTCAAAGACCGCAGCCTGCTGGCCGATGGCAAGCAGTTTCCGCTGACCCTGACCTTCGAAAAAGCCGGCAAGGTCGAGGTGCAAGTGTCGGTGCACAAAGCGCCACCGATGGCTGGCCACGAGCATATGCACGCTCAGTAAGCCAACCTCGATGGGCGCCCCTCGCGCCAGGTTGTCTCCCCACTACCGCGTGAAGCGCGGCAGTTGGATCAGCCTGTTCGCCATGCTGATGATCTTTATCGGTCCGCTGATTTCCCAGGCGATGCCGATGGATCATCACGCCGGTATGTCCATGGAAATGCCCATGGAAATGCCGAGCGACCACGGTGAATCCCATCACACCCAAGCGCCAGCCGAACACCACGCACTCTGGGCCAAGTGCGGCTATTGCGACCTGCTATTCAGCTGCCCAGCCCTGCCCGGCAGCGTGTCATTCGTGGCCCTCGGCACCCCGCCGCCCGCCAACGCCCTCACCCCCGCCACGCGCTTGGGCCATGCCCGGCAGAGCATCTTCCCCGGCGCCCGCAGCCGCGCGCCACCCATCGTCTCGTAAGCCCTTTTCCCGTTACTTCACCCCGGCCGACTTTAGACAGACAGCCGTAGGCTGCTGGCCGTGTTGTTTACGATTGATTGATGGAATTTGTCATGTCCAGGTTTTCTGCTGACACCCGTTTGGGAAGTACTGCCCTGCTCACCGCCTTATGCGGCGCACTATTGGCCACCCACGCTCACGCCGACGAGCATGAGCTGAGCCCCACGGTCATCACCGCGATCGCCCCCAGCTCACCGCTGACCGTGGTCACCAACCCCAAAGACCCGCGCCAACCGGTGCCCGCCAGCGACGGCGGCGATTACCTCAAGACCATCCCCGGCTTCGCCCTGGTGCGCAACGGCGGCACCAATGGCGACCCGGTGCTGCGCGGCATGTTCGGCTCACGCCTGAATATCCTCACCAACGGCGGCATGATGCTCGGCGCCTGCCCTGGGCGGATGGATGCCCCTACTTCGTACATCTCGCCGGAAACCTACGACAAGCTCACCGTGATCAAAGGCCCGCAAACCGTGCTCTGGGGCCCGGGCGCGTCGGCCGGCACCATCCTGTTCGAGCGTGAGCCGGAGCAGTTCGGCGAGTTGGGCACGCGGGTCAACGCCAGCGTATTGGCCGGCTCCAACGGGCGTTTCGACAAGGTCATCGATGCCGCTGCTGGCGGGCCATTGGGCTACGTGCGGGTGATCGGCAACCAGGCCCACGCCGACGATTACAAGGACGGCAACAACGACACCGTCGCCTCGCGCTATGACAAGTGGAACGGTGACGTGGCCGTGGGTTTCACGCCCGACGCCGACACCCTGCTGGAACTCACCGCTGGGCGTGGCGACGGCGAGGCGCGCTACGCCGGACGCGGTATGGACGGCTCGCAGTTCCTGCGCGAAAGCCTGGGGCTGCGTTTCGAAAAGTCCAATATCGGCGAGGTGCTGGATAAGATCGAGGCCCAGGTCTACTACAACTACGCCGACCATGTGATGGACAACTACAGCCTGCGCGTCCCTTCGGGCACCGGCATGATGGCGGGCCCCATGGCGTCCAACGTCGACCGCCGCACCCTCGGTGCGCGCATCAAGGCGACCTGGCGCTGGGCGGATGTGCAATTGATCAGCGGCCTGGATGCACAGACCAATGAACACCGTGCGCGCAGCAGCATGGGCATCGACACCTACAAGGACTTGCCGCGCAACAAGGACGCCAATTTCCACAACTACGGCGTGTTCGGTGAATTGACCTGGTACGCCGCCGACAATGATCGCCTGATCACCGGCGCACGCCTGGACCGCGCCTCGGCCAAGGACTTCCGTCAACGCACCGGCTCGGGAATGATGTCGCGCCCGAACCCGACTGCCGGCGACACCCGCGCCGATACGTTGCCCTCGGGCTTTGTGCGTTATGAGCACGACCTGGCGGACAGCCCCACCACGCTGTATGCCGGCCTGGGCCACACAGAACGTTTCCCGGATTATTGGGAACTGTTTTCTCCCAACACCGGCACGGCCGGTTCGGTGAATGCCTTCGACGGCGTGAAACCGGAGAAAACCACCCAGCTCGACTTCGGCGCCCAATACAAGAGCGCCGACCTGGAAGCCTGGGCCTCGGGCTATGTCGGCCAGGTACGTGACTTCATTCTGTTCGACTACAGGCCCGGCATGATGGGCACCACCTCCCAGGCGCGCAATGTAG
Source organism: Pseudomonas sp. L13 (assembly GCF_009935965.1). Lineage (NCBI taxonomy): Bacteria > Pseudomonadati > Pseudomonadota > Gammaproteobacteria > Pseudomonadales > Pseudomonadaceae > Pseudomonas > Pseudomonas sp. L13. The sequence goes on along the minus strand of NZ_QODJ01000014.1, from coordinate 31,879 downwards.
ACGCACGCATCATGGGCGGCGAAGTGGGCGCGGCGTACAAGCTGAGCCAACACTGGAAAGCCGACGCCAGCCTGGCCTATGCCTGGGGCAAGAACAGCAGCGACGGCAAGGCCCTGCCACAAATGCCACCGCTGGACACGCGCCTGGGCCTGACCTACAGCCAAGACGACTGGAGCGCCGGCGCCTTGTGGCGGGTAGTTGCTGCGCAAAACCGCATCGACCCGAACAAGGGCAACGTGGTCGGCAAGGACTACGACAAAAGTGGCGGCTTTGGCGTGTTCTCGTTGAATGCGGCATACCGCATCAACAAGCACTTCAAGGTCAGCACCGGGGTCGACAATTTGTTTGGCAAGGCTTACGCCGAGCACTTGAACCTGGCCGGTAACGCAGGCTTCGGCTACCCGGCGAACGACCCGCAGGCCATCAAGGAGCCGGGGCGTACGCTCTGGACCAAGGTGGACATGAGCTTCTAAAAGCATCGCAGGCAAGCCAGCTCCCACAGGTGCAATACAGTCCCCTGTGGGAGCTGGCTTGCCTGCGATGACGGTGTAACAGACCAAGAAAAATCAAAAGCCTTATGCGGAGCAGCCGATGACCACGCAAAAAATCTCCTTCTACAACCTGGCCTGGCGCTGGCACTTTTACGCCGGCCTCTTCGTCGCCCCCCTTCATGGTGCTGCTGGCCCTCACCGGCATCATCTACCTGTTCAAACCCCAACTCGACCCGCTGATGTACGGCCACCTGCTCACCGTGCCCGCCGCCGAACACGCGCTAAGCGCCGACGAGCAACTGCAGCGCGCCCAGGCCGCCTACCCTCACGCCGCGATCAGTAAATACCTGCCCCCCGCCGACGCCACTCGCAGCGCGCAGTTCGTGATGCGCAACGACGCCCACGAAGTGACGGTGTTCATCGACCCCTATCGCGGCACCGTCCTCGGTGAGCAGGACGCAAATAACAACCTGCAGGCCATCGTCCGCGCCCTGCACGGCGAGCTGATGATCGGCACCGTCGGCGATCGCCTGATTGAACTCGCCGCCGGCTGGGGCGTGATGCTGGTGGTGTCCGGCCTGTACCTGTGGTGGCCGCGGGGCCAGTCTTCGGCCGGCGTGTTGTGGCCGCGCTTCGGTAGCCGTGGGCGCTTGTTCTGGCGCGACCTGCACGCTGTCGCCGGGTTCTGGGGCGCGGCGTTCCTGCTGGTGATGCTGCTCAGCGGCATGACCTGGACCGGCTTCTGGGGCAAGCAATACGCCGACCTGTGGAACACCTTCCCGGCAGCGATGTGGAACAACGTGCCGCAGTCCGACCAGCAAGCCCGTGTACTCAACACCGCCACCCAGCAAACCGTGCCCTGGGCCATGGAAAACACGCCGATGCCGATGTCCGGCGACCACGCCGAACACATGAACCACGGTGCGATGCCCGCAGGCCCGGCCGCACCCACGGTGCGCCTGCAACAGGTGGTCGACCTGGCCAATGCGCGCAAGGTCGAACCCGGCTACAGCATCACCTTCCCCACCACCGCCACCGGTGTGTTCACCGTCGCGGTGTTCGCCGACGACCCGCGCAACGACGCCACCCTGCACGTGGACCAGTACACCGGCAAGGTCCTGGCCGATGTACGTTGGGATCATTACAACCTGGTCGCACGCGCCACCGAGACCGGCGTGATGCTGCACGAGGGCAAGATGTTCGGCTGGGTCAACCAACTGATCGTGCTGGTCATTTGCTTGATGATTTTGCTCAGCGCGGCGAGTGGCGTGGTGATCTGGTGGAAGCGCCGGCCACAAGGTGGGTTGGGGGTGCCGCCGCTGCGTCACGACTTGCCGAAGTGGAAAACCGCGATAGCGATCATGCTCGGGCTGGCGATCATTTTCCCGTTGGTGGGGGCGTCGTTGATCGCCGTGTGGGCATTGGATCGCCTGGTGCTGTCACGTGTTCTTGGCCACCGAGAGCCCACTTCAGGCTCCGCCTGACGCAGGCAGGGGTGTTCACAATTCATCCTTGGGGGGACGACTGATCGACAGCTTCAACTGAGCCCCCAGAACCCCACGCACGGTCCAGAAATCCCCGCTGCGCACCACCCGCAGCTCGCCGATTCGCGCGAGCTCGGAGATAAAGTGAGAAGGTGTCGGGGCCTGCACGGTATAACCTGTTTGTGCCGACCATTTGCCGGGAACTGCAAGCAGGTTGTACTCCTCGTTGCTCCAATGAGGGGCATAGGCCAGCAATGCCCCGTCCCTTGCGGACAGATAGAACGAGACAATCGGCAAACCCTTTCGCTTCAAATCGTGAATGTAGTACGCCAGCTCGCGCCACGATACGAAGTGATTGCGAAAAGCGCCCTGCGCCGCGTTTTCCGGCTGATCCAACCCCGCATGGAACAGTAGATGGGCTGCGGTGATCCGGTATTTGTCCGGCAACCCACGGCCATCAAACAAGCCTTCAGCGTGCGTAGAGGGAAATCCATTGTCCGGTATTGGCAAAACGGGAAGATGGCTGCTGCCCATAGGATCGGACAACAGTGCACTCAGGTACTGCTGGCCCGTGTAGCCGCCGACATAAGCCTGAGAGAACCACGCAGCATCGTCGCGGTGAGCATGCAGCGGCCCCAATGCCAACTCGTGCTCGCTCGCAGGCTTGACTGCGCGTGAGAGGCCCGGCTGCCACTGAGCCCCCACTACGCCCGTACCGAGCCAGTTTGCGCTGGACTGCAACACCCGCAGTTCACCTGCCACCGCGACACGGCGGATGTAGTCAGACGGGCTCAATAAGCGCAGGCGCAGATTGACTGCATCGCTGTATGAGAGACCGCGCGTATCGCGCGCGACAAATTTGAGCAAGGCCCCGTCCACACAAGACAGATACACCGGCAACGCCGAACGATCAGCCGTGGCCTGCAGTTGATGAGATGCGCCGAGCAAATCGACCGGCGAGAACAACCCTCGGTATACATCGTCCCCGGTACGTACGCCCCCCGTTGGAAAAAAATCCGCCTGCTCAGGCACGCAGATATACATACCTGCCAAGGCGTAGCGATACGGATAGCCTGCACTGCTGAACACCCGGCGGCGAGCCAGTTTCGACCCGCCGTCGCTCACCGGCAATGTCGCCACGTACCCTCCGTTACCCATCGACTTGAGGATATATCCGAACATCAACTCCGAACGCTGCGCCCGTTGCTCGTGGACATACCGCACGGCATCGTCGACCTGGATGAACAGCGGGCTGCACGCTGGGTCATGACGCGCCTGGACATACTGGCCGTCACTTTTCGCTGGCGTGGCAAACGCACTCCATCCCGAAACCTCCCCAGGCCCGCCCCACATCGCACTGCCCAGCACCACATTCAGGGTAAAGCTGCGGGCAATACGATTGACGTACTCCGAAGGGGCCAACTCGCCCGCCCGTATCTGGCGCTCCAGTGGTGCTGTGAGCCACTCATGACGGCTTCTGGGGCGGGTGACCAGTTGCTGCTCAGTAATCTGCGGGTACTTGCCCCGCGGCTCGGGCCACAGGCAGGTCAACGAACCGTCAGGCCCCAGCAGGTAGTGATGCAGGCGCTTCTCACCGGGCGCCAATGCATGGGCCAGCAGACGGGTGGAAAACGTATTGCTGTACACCGATGCTTCAGCCGCCGTCAGCAAAAACGGCCACTGGGACGCTGGCCGCGAGTGATAGCTGGCTACCACTGTGGTGCGTATGGGGTACTGCCCCCGCGTCACCAACTCATCAGGGAAGATCCATTTGAGGTCGAAGACTTCATCGGCAATCACCAAGGGCTCGGTGGCCATGAAACCGCCGTCATCGCGTCGCAGGATGAGGCCGCCGAACATCTGCGCCTGCGTCGCGGCCACACGCCGGCGCACGTAGCGGGCAGCGTCGTCCATCGACACAAAGACCGGGCTCAAGCGACGTCGTGTCAGGTTGGCATACGGGTTCCATAACCGGCTCACCGCTCCGGTGCGGTCCCAACATGGACTCTGCGTGATCACACGCAGCTCGCCCGCCTCGGCGACCTTGCGAATAAATCTCAGCGGTTCAAGGGTGCCGCCCTTCAACTTGGCCTCGATCGCCTCCAGGCTGTCGTCCACGCTTTGCGAATCAAACAAGGACTTGGGCGAAGACGAGCGATAGCACAGCAAAGCCCCCTCGGGTGTCGCGATATACACCGCCGCGCCCAGGGCGGAGCCGCGTGTGATCAAGCGTGCCTGGGACACGGCGATGTCCAGGTGCGCAGGCAGCATAAAGCAGCGCTCAAGCCAGGCCGTGACACCATTGCCTGCCCATTGGTTGGTGTAATAAAGCGCCTCACACTCAAACCCCTCAGGCAGTTGGTAAGTACCAGGGCCGGTACTCGCGTACAGGCTGGCAAGGGTCAGCATCGGTGACTGCCGCGAAATCGGAACACATTCACTCGCCACGTAGTCATTGCGCGACGTGTGTTTGAGGATAAAACAGAAAAAATAGCGGTTTTGCTCCTGGTTGTAAGGTACTCGAGCGAGTGCATCCAAGGCCGCCGCGTCGGCGCTTTCAAACAGTGCGCCATGGCTCGGCTGTTCAGGACGCTGCCAAGCAGTGCTACGCAGGTACGGGCCCCAATCCAGGTCGATTGGCCCGCTCGGCCCCCACAACGCATTGCCGATCACCACCCGCAAGGTGCCGGCCTCGGCCAGTTTGCGCACCACATCGGCGGGTTTCATCGTGCCATTGGCCAGGTTCTTGGCAATCTGGCTGGTACCGCTGATGGCCTCGGCTTGCCAATGCAGTACCCACTCGGCCGTCGTGTGGCCCGGCTGGTAGGCGATCAGGCTGTCCTCGGCGGCGGATAGATAAGCGGTTACCCCGGCCTGCAAAATCGGGTGTACGTCCAGGTCACGGAACATCTGCCCGTAGACCTCGGCATCCTGGCGGCTCCACTTCAACGTCAGCGCCTCAGCGGGGTCGGCCAGGGACAGGGCAGTGCGTGAGCCGTAAAGCCCCTGCAAGCGGCACCCGGCATGCAGAATGATCGGCGCACCTTGCCGATCTTTGGGGTAAAGCCCCGCAAAGGCGAACGGCGATGGCCCAGTCGCCACAGGCTCGGTCGCCACATAACGACCATCCGCGCGTTGCAGGATCGTCCCGCCATATTCGCGATCACGACGTGCGCCGATGCGTTCATGGGCATGACGGGCCGCATCATCGGCACTGAGAAAGCCACGGCTCAAGCTGGGCAGGGCCACCTGGGAGTAGGGCTTCCACTGTGCATCGATCACACCGGCACGGTCCCATAAGGCACTGGTTTTCTCGACACTCAACTCCCCGGCTGCCGCTACCTTCAAAACGAACGCCCGGGTCAACAGCGCGCCGGACTGCAAAGCCGCCTGAGTGCCGTTGTCACCCACTTCCCCTGTGCTCGACCGGGTAAACAATGCCGTCTCCGCCGCCGAGCCTGAAAACCTGTAGCGCAGGATCGCCTCGTCGCGCATGCGGATGTACAACGACGCCCCCAGGGTAGATTGAGCGCCCCGCGCGTACTGACGAAATTGCGCGATATGCGTGGCCAGCTCCAACGGGCTGACAAAGTTCTTATACAGCCAGGCGTCCAGGTCAGGGTATTGGCCGGGCAAGGGCCGGGAGTGAAAGTAAATACCCAGCAGGTGAAGCCCGGTCGGCAACAGCGGCAGTTGATCACTGACGTCACTGGTGAGTTCCGGCTGCGCCGCCACAAACAACTCTTGCAGATCATGCTTGAGCAACAGCACCCGCTGCCGGGCGGTGGGAGTACGCTGGATACGCGACCAGGCATACGACAACGCCTGCTCAACGCTGGTGAACACCGGCCCGCAGGGCAATGGCATCGGCGACGCACTGAAGGGCTGGTAAGGTTGCCAATCGGCGGGAACGTCACCTGTCGAACCGCCCCACGCAGGGCTGGACTGCACGAAGGTCAACAGGCCCACCGATGCCAGCTTTTTGTAGATGCCTTCCAGCGTTCCATCATGGGCATGGGGCGAGGACCACGGCCCATTGGTATCCAGCCAGTGCACAAACCCCGCCTCGGCGGCGGAGTTGCTCGGTGTGTAGCGCAACAGTGCGCCATCTGGCCCCGAGAGATAAGCCTGGGTAAAACGCGCACGGTCCTGATGATTGAAGTAGATATCCGGTGTGGAATAAAAACTCATGAACGCCTGCATCTGCTGCAGCGTCCACTTGGGGTAAGTACGTTTTACAAAATCCAGAGAACTGGGGTGAGAGTGCAGGCTCGCCACAATCTGGTAGCCCTCGGGGTTCACGAACTCGCCGGCGGGATGTTCGCGGTCCAGCAACAGGTTCCAGTCGAACGTGGTGGGCTTGCCCGCGCGCGGTTCGCTGGCAACGTACAGGTTATCGCTCAGGCGCCGCAGAATGACACTGGCGTACTCCACGTCACGTTGGTTACCGATTTGCTCGTGAATATAACGCGCGGCATCGTCAGTGCTGATAAAGGCGGGGCTGAGCTGCCCCAGTTTGGCGTGGCCGCGAGGCAGTGCCGCGCGTTTGTCACGCGCAGAAGAATCGTCCATGAAAGCACCTGGATAGTCGAAAGAAGTGACCATCGTGGAATACCCGTGCGCTAAGCTTGCGCTGCATATTGCTCCCGACGCCCTTTTTTGAGGCGCGTCACGCCTGCGTCCTCTCTTGCAGCGCCAGGCTGGTGCGCAACCGTCGCTGCCTGGCCCTGAATCCCCGTTAAAACCGCTGCGGCAGGTCGCAGGCACAGCCTTTGCAAAGCGCTGTGTATCTGCCCCCATAACAACTATTGGTTTACGGAGATCGCACCATGAAGCGTCGCAGCTTGATCAAGGCTTTCACTTTGTCGGCATCCATTGCCGCCATGGGTTTGACCTGGACCGTCCAGGCCGCCGAGACCATCAAGGTCGGCATCCTGCACTCGTTGTCCGGGACCATGGCGATCTCCGAAACCTCGCTTAAAGACATGGCGCTGATGACCATCGACGAGATCAACGCCAAAGGCGGGGTGAACGGCAAGATGCTCGAACCGGTGGTGGTGGACCCGGCGTCCAACTGGCCGCTGTTCGCGGAAAAAGGCCGGCAACTGCTCACCCAAGACAAGGTCGCCGTGGTGTTCGGCTGCTGGACCTCGGTGTCGCGTAAATCGGTGTTGCCGGTGTTTGAAGAACTCAACGGCCTGCTGTTCTACCCGGTGCAGTACGAAGGCGAAGAGATGTCGCCCAACGTGTTCTATACCGGTGCGGCGCCAAACCAGCAGGCGATCCCGGCGGTGGAATACCTGATGAGCGAAGAAGGCGGCAGCGCCAAGCGTTTCTTCCTGCTCGGCACCGACTACGTGTACCCGCGCACCACCAACAAGATCCTGCGCTCATTCCTGCATTCCAAAGGCGTGGCGGATAAAGACATCGAAGAGGTGTACACCCCGTTCGGCCACGCCGATTACCAAACCATCGTTGCCAACATCAAGAAGTTCTCCGCCGGTGGCAAGACCGCGGTGGTCTCCACCGTCAACGGCGACTCCAACGTGCCGTTCTACAAAGAACTGGCCAACCAGGGCTTGAAAGCCACCGAGGTACCGGTAGTCGCGTTCTCGGTGGGTGAAGAAGAACTGCGTGGCATCGACACCAAGCCGTTGGTGGGCAACCTCGCGGCCTGGAACTACTTCCAGTCGGTGGAGAACCCGGTGAACCAGAAGTTCGTGGCCGACTGGAAAGCCTACGCCAAGAAACACAACCTGCCGGGCGCCGACAAAGCCGTGACCAACGACCCGATGGAAGCCACCTACGTGGGCATCCATATGTGGGCGCAGGCGGCGGAAAAAGCCAAGTCCACCGACGTCGACAAAGTGCGTGAAGCCCTGGGCGGCCAGACCTTCGCCGCGCCGTCTGGCTTCACCCTGACCATGGACAAGACCAACCACCACCTGCACAAGCCGGTGATGATCGGTGAGATCCAGGCCGACGGGCAGTTCTCGGTGGTGTGGCAGACCGAAGCGCCGATTCGTGCACAGCCGTGGAGCCCTTACATTCCGGGCAATGACAAAAAGCCGGACTATGCCGTGAAGAGCAACTAAAGCCCCCACAGCTCGAATGTGGGACATGAGCACTGTGGGAGCTGGCAAGCCAGCTCCCACAGGCAACCAGCTCCCACACTGTCCCCGCATGACCAGGACATTTTTATATGCCCACTGCCCTCCACCGCCTCATCCTCGCCCTGCTGCTGTTGCTGCCCTTGGGCGCACACGCCAGCGACGCCGAAGACTTCCTCAACGCCAACCCGGTGCAGCAAGCCAAACTCCTGCAGGACTGGGCAGCCAACCCCGACCCGGCCCGCATCGAGTTGGTGGATGCCCTCGAGCAAGGCCAACTCACGCTCAATGGCGAAACCAAGACCGTGCGCCTGAACAACCGCCTGCGCGGCCTGATCAATAACGTGCAAGCCAGCCAGCAACTGCTCGCCGCCGACCCCAAGGTGCGCCTGGAGGCAGCGCGCACCCTGCAAAAAAGCGCGGTGCCTGCACAGCTTAAATTCCTCGACCAGCAGGTCGCCGCCGAGACGGATGAGCAGGTGCACAGCGCCCTCAGCCTGGCCCTGGCCAACCTGCAATTGGTCGACCCCGACCCGGTGGTGCGCCTGGCGGCCGTGCGCTTGCTCGGCAGCACTGGCGACCCGCTGGCCCGCACGCGCCTGGAAGCGCTGCTGGCACCCGGCGTGGAAGCCGACGCGGCCGTGCATACCGCTGCTGAAACCAGCCTGGCCCAGGTCAAACGCAAACTGATGATGGGTGAAATCCTCGGCCAGGCGTTCAGCGGCATGTCCCTGGGCTCGATCCTGCTGCTGGCGGCCCTGGGCCTGGCGATCACCTTCGGCCTGCTCGGCGTGATTAACATGGCCCACGGCGAGATGCTGATGCTCGGCGCCTACTCCACTTATGTGGTGCAGTTGATGATGCAGCGCTATGTGCCCCAGGCCATCGAGTTCTACCCGTTGATCGCGTTGCCGGTGGCGTTCTTTGTCACTGCGGCCACCGGCATGGCGCTGGAACGCACAGTCATCCGTCACTTGTATGGCCGCCCGCTGGAAACCCTGCTCGCCACCTGGGGCATCAGCCTGATGCTGATCCAGCTGGTGCGCCTGGTGTTCGGCGCGCAGAACGTCGAAGTGTCAAACCCGGCCTGGCTGTCCGGCGGCATCCAGGTGCTGCCCAACCTGGTGCTGCCGTACAACCGCATCGTCATCATTGCCTTCGCGCTGTTCGTGGTGGTGCTCACCTGGCTGCTGCTGAACAAGACGCGCCTGGGTCTGAACGTGCGCGCCGTCACCCAGAACCGCAACATGGCCGCCTGCTGCGGCGTGCCCACCGGGCGCGTGGACATGCTCGCCTTTGGCCTCGGCTCCGGTATCGCAGGTTTAGGCGGCGTGGCGCTGAGCCAGATCGGCAACGTCGGCCCGGACCTGGGCCAGAGCTACATCATCGACTCATTCCTGGTGGTGGTGCTCGGCGGCGTCGGCCAGTTGGCCGGCAGTGTCATGGCCGCCTTTGGCCTGGGGATCGCCAACAAGATCCTCGAACCCCAGATCGGCGCCGTGCTCGGCAAAATCCTGATCCTCGCGCTGATCATTCTGTTTATCCAGAAACGCCCGCAAGGACTCTTCGCACTGAAAGGACGGGTGATCGACTGATGAACCAGCCATTGATGCTTACGGCCACGCAAAAGGCCGGCCCTAAAGTCACGATTGCAGTCGGTGCGGTCATCCTGCTCCTGCTGCTGGCGTTGCCCCTGTGTTCGCTATTGTCTGCCGACAACCCGCTGCATGTGTCGGCCTACACCCTGACCCTGGTGGGCAAGATCCTCTGCTACGCCATCGTTGCCCTGGCGCTGGACCTGGTGTGGGGTTACGCCGGGATGTTGTCCCTGGGCCACGGTTTGTTCTTCGCCTTGGGCGGCTACGCCATGGGCATGTACTTGATGCGCCAGGCATCCGGGGATGAGTTGCCGGCGTTCATGACCTTTTTGTCGTGGACCGAATTGCCCTGGTACTGGGCCGGCACCGACCATTTTCTGTGGGCGTTGTGCCTGGTGGTACTGGCCCCCGGTGTGCTGGCCTTGGTGTTCGGTTTCTTCGCCTTCCGCTCGCGGATCAAGGGCGTGTATTTCTCGATCATGACCCAGGCCCTCACGTTCGCCGGGATGCTGTTGTTCTTTCGCAACGAGACCGGGTTCGGCGGCAACAACGGCTTTACCAACTTCCGCAGCATCTTAGGTTTTGGCATCACTGAACCGGGCACGCGGGCGGTATTGTTTATCGCCACGGTGCTGTTGCTGGCGGCCAGCCTCTACATCGGCTGGCGCCTGGCGAAGAGCAAGTTCGGGCGTGTGCTCACCGCCCTGCGCGATGCCGAGAACCGCCTGATGTTCTGCGGTTACGACCCACGCGGTTTCAAGCTGTTCGTGTGGGTGTTGAGCGCGGTGTTGTGCGGCCTTGCCGGCGCGCTGTATGTGCCGCAGGTGGGCATCATCAACCCCAGCGAAATGTCACCGACCAACTCCATCGAAGCCGCCGTGTGGGTGGCGCTGGGCGGGCGTGGCACGCTGATCGGGCCGCTGCTCGGCGCTGGCGTGGTCAATGGCATGAAGAGCTGGTTCACCGTGGCTTTCCCCGAGTACTGGCTGTTCTTCCTGGGGGCGCTGTTCATCATCGTCACCCTGTACCTGCCCAAGGGCGTTATCGGCCTGCTGAAGAAATGAGGAACGTCATGCTTGAACCTATTTTCGACGCAGGCAGCGGCCGCGATGCGATTGGCATCGGCCAGGTCGCGGGCAAAGGGCTCAACACCCGTCACGGCACCATTCTGACCCTGGAAGATATCAGCGTCAGCTTCGACGGTTTCAAAGCCCTCAACGACCTGAACCTGTACATCGGCGTCGGCGAATTGCGCTGCATCATCGGCCCCAACGGCGCGGGCAAGACCACGCTGATGGACGTGATCACCGGCAAGACCCGACCCAGCCACGGCAAGGCCTGGTTTGGCGAAACCCTGGACCTGACCCGCATGAGCGAAGTGCAGATCGCCCAGGCCGGTATCGGGCGCAAGTTCCAGAAGCCCACGGTGTTCGAAGCCTTGAGCGTGTTCGAAAACCTGGAGCTGGCGCAGAAGACCGACAAGTCGGTGTGGGCCAGCCTGCGGGCGCGCCTGAGCGGCGAACAGAAAGACCGCATCGAGGAAGTGCTCGACACCATCCGCCTCACCGCTTCCGTGCATCGCCCCGCCGGTTTGCTGTCCCACGGCCAGAAGCAGTTCCTGGAAATCGGCATGCTGCTGATGCAAGACCCGCAACTGTTGCTGCTCGATGAACCGGTGGCGGGCATGACCGACGCCGAAACCGAGTTCACCGCCGAGCTGTTCAAGCGCCTGGCGGGCAAGCACTCGTTGATGGTGGTGGAACATGACATGGGGTTTGTCGGCTCCATCGCTGATCACGTCACCGTATTGCATCAGGGCAGCGTACTGGCCGAAGGGTCGCTGGAACAGGTGCAGGAAAACGAGCGGGTGATCGAGGTTTACCTCGGCCGCTAACGCTGACACGAACGGCTTTATGTGGGAGCTGGCTTGCCTGCGATAGCGGTGTACCTGATACACCGAGTCGTCTGCATCGCAGGCAAGCCAGCTCCCACAGTTGATCCGGTTCCCACAGGGGAATTGAGGAGAATCGAACATGCTGCAAGTCGACAAGCTGCACCAGTACTACGGCGGTAGCCACATCCTGCGCGGGCTGTCTTTTGATGTAAAAATCGGCGAAGTCACCTGCCTACTCGGGCGTAACGGCGTGGGCAAGACCACCCTGCTCAAGTGCCTGATGGGCCTGTTGCCGGCCAAGGAAGGCGCGGTGAACTGGGAAGGCAAGGCCATCACCGGCTTCAAGCCGCACCAGCGTGTGCATGCCGGGATCGCTTATGTGCCTCAGGGCCGAGAGATTTTCGCGCGGCTGACAGTGGAAGAAAATCTGCTGATGGGGCTGTCGCGCTTCCCCGGCTCCGAAGCCAAGGAAGTGCCGGCCTTTATCTACGAACTGTTCCCGGTGTTGCTGCAAATGAAGCATCGGCGCGGCGGTGACTTGTCCGGTGGCCAACAGCAACAGTTGGCGATTGGCCGCGCCCTGGCCAGCCGCCCGCGCCTGTTGATCCTCGACGAGCCCACCGAAGGCATCCAGCCCTCGGTGATCAAGGAAATCGGCGCAGTGATCAAGCAGCTCGCGGCGCGCGGTGACATGGCGATCCTGTTGGTGGAGCAGTTCTATGACTTTGCCGCTGAACTGGCAGACCAGTACCTGGTGATGTCCCGCGGCGAAATCGTGCAGCAGGGCCGTGGTGAAAATATGGAAAGCGAGGGTGTGCGTGGGCTGGTAACCATCTAATCTGTAGCCTCCTAACGATAAGCACACGCCATGAACCTGCCCGTTACCCCTGCCCTGTTCACCCCCAGCTGGCACGCCGAGCTGGAGCTCGGCTACGCGCGAGTCGGCGACACCACACGCCCGGTATTGCGCCGCCACCTGGGCCCGCTGCGGGTGCAAAAACACCTGTACGCCGAAGGCCCCCAGGTGTGCCAGCACATCATCGTGCACCCGCCCGGCGGGATTGCCGGTGGCGATCGTCTGGACATCAGCGCCCATGTGGGCACCGGAGCCTGGGCCCAACTGACCAGCCCCGGCGCCGCCAAGTGGTACCGCGCCAGCGGCCCGGCGTTTCAACAACTGGAACTGACCGTCGAAGACGGCGCGACCCTGGAATGGCTACCCCAGGAAACCATCGTGTTCAGCGCTGCCCAGGCCGAACTCACCACGCGGATCGAGCTGTTGGGCGATGCGCGGTTGTTCTACTGGGATGTGGTCGCCCTGGGCCGCCCGGCCAGTGGCGAACGGTTCACCCTGGGCCACTTTCAATCGCACCTGGACATTCGCCGCGACGGCCAGTTGCTCTGGCATGAACGCCAGCGCATTGTGGGCGCCGATGGGTTGCTGGATTCGCCGATCGGGTTGGATGGGCAACCGGTGTTTGCCACGTTGCTGGTGACCGGTGAGATCGAACCTGAATTATTGGAGCAATGCCGCTCACTGCCCCACGCGGTGCGCGGTGACCTGACCCAACTGCCGGGTTTGCTGGTGGCGCGGTGCCTGGCCAGTGAAGCGCTGCTGGCGCGGGGTTGGTTGATTGATTTATGGCGGCTTTTGCGACCGGCCGTACTCGGCAGGGAAGCGATATCACCAAGAATCTGGAGCACATGAACATGAGCCCTTCTGTAGGAGCGAGCTTGCTCGCGAAGATCGTTAACGATAACGCGGGCACCCTGAATGTACGCGGCGCCCTCAGGTTTTTCGCGAGCAAGCTCTCTCCTACAGGGGTTAGCGCTCGTCTTTTTAACTGCCTTACTACGGACTGAACCATGGACCTGACCCCACGGGAAAAAGACAAACTGCTGATCTTCACCGCAGGCCTGGTCGCCGAGCGGCGCCTGGCACGCGGGGTGAAGCTCAACTACCCGGAGACCATCGCCTATATCTCTGCCGCCTTGATGGAAGGCGCCCGCGATGGCCGCACCGTGGCCGACCTGATGCACTACGGCACCACCCTGCTCAGCCGAGAACAAGTGATGGAAGGCATTCCGGAAATGATCCCGGATATCCAGGTGGAAGCCACGTTCCCCGACGGCACCAAGCTGGTCACCGTCCACCAGCCCATTGCGTGAGGCGCGGCCATGATTCGTGATGCAACCGAACACGACCTGCCGGCAATTCGCGCCATCTACAACGACGCGGTGTTGAACACCACGGCGATCTGGAACGAGCAACCGGTGGACCTGGCCAACCGCGAGGCCTGGTTCAGTGCGCGCCAGGCCCAGGGCTATCCGATCCTGGTAGCTGTGGAAAACAACGAAGTTACCGGTTACGCCTCGTTCGGCGACTGGCGCCCCTTCGAAGGCTTTCGCTACAGCGTCGAGCACTCGGTGTATGTGCGCAACGACCAGCGCGGCAAAGGCCTCGGCCCACGGCTGATGGCGGCGCTGATCGAGCGCGCTCGCACCTGTGGCAAACATGTGATGGTCGCGGCCATCGAAAGCGGCAACCTGGCCTCGATCCGCCTGCACGAACGCCTGGGTTTTATCACCACGGGGCAAATGCCCCAAGTGGGTATCAAGTTTGGCCGCTGGCTTGACCTGACCTTTATGCAACTGACTTTGAACCCGGGCGCACAACCGCCCAAGGAGTGACATCGATGAGCGCTGCACAACTGCGTCGAGTCAATGCTGAAAGTTTTGCCCATTACCGTCGGGGCTTGATCGAGCTGTTGCTGGACGCGGTGCAGCATGGCGCTTCGGTCGGCTTCATGGCCGACTTCGATGAGGCCCAGGCCCGGGACTACCTCGTCGGCGTGCAAGCCGGTGTCGAGGACAGCAGCCTGCTGCTGTGGGTGGTGGTGCGCGACGAGCAGGTGATCGCCAGCGTGCAATTGGCGCTGTGCCAGAAAGCCAACGGCCTGAACCGCGCCGAGGTGCAAAAGTTGCTGGTGCACAGCAGCGCCCGCCGCCACGGCCTGGGCCAGCAACTAATGAATGCTCTGGAGCTTGCCGCGCGCCAGCACAAGCGCGGCCTGCTGTACCTGGACACCGAGGCCGGCTCCGGCGCCGAAGCCTTTTACCAGTCGCTGCGCTACACCAAGATCGGTGAGCTGCCCGACTATTGCCAAAGCCCGGACGGGCGCTACAGCCCGACCGCCATCTACTTCAAGACCCTGGGGCAACCTGCATGATTCCTGGTGAATATCAGATCCAGCCTGGCGAGATCGAACTGAATGTCGGCCGCCGCACCCTCACCCTCGGCGTGGCCAACAGCGGCGACCGCCCGATCCAGGTGGGTTCGCATTACCACTTTTTCGAGACCAATGACGCGCTGCAATTCGATCGCGCGGCCAGCCGTGGCATGCGCCTGAATATTCCGGCGGGCACCGCGGTGCGGTTTGAGCCGGGGCAGCGTCGGGAGGTGGAGTTGGTGGATTTGGCGGGTGAGCGGCGGGTATTTGGGTTTGCAGGGCGGGTCATGGGCGACCTTTAGGGCCTCATCGCAGGCAAGCCAGCTCCCACAGTTGAAATGCATTCCCCCTGTGGGAGCTGGCTTGCCTGCGATAGCGATTTCACATTCAACACCTATTCTTCAGGGCACACACATGAAAATCACCCGCCAAGCCTACGCCGACATGTACGGCCCCACCGTCGGTGACAAGGTACGCCTGGCCGACACCGAGCTGTTCGTCGAAGTGGAACAGGACTTCACCGTCTACGGCGAAGAGGTCAAATTCGGCGGCGGCAAGGTGATCCGCGACGGCCAGGGCCAGAGCCAGTTGCTCGCCCATGAAGTGGTCGACACGTTGATCACCAACGCCTTGATCATCGACCACTGGGGCATCGTCAAGGCAGACGTTGGCTTGAAGAATGGCCGCATCCACGCGATTGGCAAAGCCGGCAACCCGGACATCCAGCCCGGCGTGACCATGGCCATCGGCGCCAGCACCGAAGTGATTGCCGGGGAAGGCATGATCCTCACCGCGGGCGGCATCGACTCCCATGTGCACTTCATTTGCCCACAGCAGATCGAAGAGGCCCTGACCAGCGGCGTCACCACCATGATCGGCGGCGGCACGGGGCCGGCCACCGGCACCAATGCCACTACCTGCACCTCCGGCCCGTGGCACCTTGCGCGGATGCTGCAGGCCAGCGATTCGTTCCCGATGAACATCGGTTTTACCGGCAAGGGCAACGCCAGTTTGCCCGAACCGCTGATCGAGCAGGTCAAGGCCGGTGCTATCGGCTTGAAGCTGCACGAAGATTGGGGCACCACCCCCGCGAGCATCGACAACTGCCTGAGCGTCGCCGATGCCTACGACGTGCAGGTGGCGATCCACAGCGACACGCTCAATGAGTCGGGCTTTGTCGAAACCACCCTCGCCGCGCTCAAGGGCCGCACTATCCACACCTACCACACCGAAGGCGCCGGTGGCGGCCACGCGCCGGATATCATCAAGGCCTGCGGCTTCCCCAATGTGCTGCCCAGCTCCACCAACCCGACGCGGCCGTTCACGCGCAACACCATCGACGAACACCTGGACATGCTGATGGTGTGCCACCACCTGGACCCGAGCATTGCCGAAGACGTGGCCTTCGCCGAAAGCCGCATTCGCCGCGAAACCATCGCCGCCGAAGACATCCTGCACGACCTCGGCGCGTTCTCGATGATCAGCTCCGACAGTCAGGCCATGGGCCGCGTCGGTGAGGTGATCACCCGCACCTGGCAGACCGCCGACAAGATGAAAAAACAGCGCGGCCCCCTGCCAGGCGACGGCGCGGGCAACGATAACTTCCGCGCCAAACGCTACATCGCCAAGTACACCATCAATCCGGCGATCACCCACGGCATCAGCCATATCGTCGGCTCCATCGAAGTCGGCAAATGGGCTGACCTGGTGCTATGGCGCCCGGCGTTCTTTGGCATCAAGCCGACGCTGATCCTCAAGGGCGGCGCCATTGCTTCGAGCCTGATGGGCGACGCCAACGCGTCGATCCCCACACCGCAACCGGTGCATTACCGCCCCATGTTCGCCAGCTTCGGCAGTTCGCTGCACGCCACCAGCCTGACGTTTATCAGCCAGGCCGCGCAGGCGGCCGGACTGCCCGAGGCCCTGGGCCTGAAGAAGCAGATCGCGGTGGTCAAGGGTTGTCGCGATGTGCAGAAAACCGACCTGATCCACAACGATTACCTGCCCGATATCGAGGTTGACCCGCAAACCTATCAGGTCAAGGCAGACGGTCAGTTGCTGTGGTGCGAACCGGCCGAGGTGTTACCGATGGCCCAGCGGTACTTCCTGTTCTAGAGGATGGCGCTGATCGCCTGATCGGTCAGTGTCTGGTTCAAGCTAATCAGTTGGGTGTTGATACGGCCAAAGGTATCGGCATATTCCTGCTGCAGCATCAACCGCCCGGGCTCACTGTCAGCGTCAGCGCGCCCCAGACGCTGCGCAGCCTGGCGGATGGTCTGACGCAAGGCCTGTCTCGCCATCTCGGGCAGGCTGGCATAACCGGCCCATTTTTTCTGCGCAGCCTGATAGTCGATCAGGGCTTCAAATTTATCGGCAATCGGCGCGTAGTCGGCCGGATGGGCGCGTTGCAGGAAATCGGTCCACATTGGCTGCTCCAGCAGGTTGTCACGCAGCAGCTCGCCCTGGTCCAGCAACTGCACCCGGTCAAACGCTGCCTCAACCATCGGCGCCGTCACGTAGTCCTCGCGAAACATCATGCTCCTGGATTGCCAAGGCAAGTCCAGCCGGGCGGCCAGCGGCACCGTATACGCCAGATAGATTTCGACTTCGTCGATATCGGCGATCACATTGCCGGCGCCATCGTAATGCTCAATCTGCTGGCCCTGGGCGTCATACTCGGGAAATCTGGCGCCCTGCTGCAGCAATTCGGCGACCCGTGCATGGGCAATGCGCCCCAGTTCATCAAGGCGCCATTTACCCCTGGCCAGGTTGAACACAGCCCTGCGCACGGCGTCGACATCCTCGCTGAAATAGGCCGAGCGATGCAGCACGGCAACGCCCATCGAATTGAACAGCTGCGCCCCGGCGTCCACGCAGGCCGCGGGGTCCCGGGCCATCAGGAATAACTGCTCGCGCAATTCGGCGTCTTCGCCCATCGCCTCAAGCATGCGCCAGACCTTCGCAGTCAGTTCCGGCAACCAGACGCCGCCCCTGGCTGTCGCGTCCCCGGAGCGTCTGACGGCACGAAGAATATCGAAAAAGCCCTCAGAGCCAAACGACCCTTCCAGCATGTCCCATAGCACTTGCCTGGAGGGCCATTCCCGCGCCGAATAACCGGTTTTCCACTGCTCGCCGTCGAGCGCGCCCCTTTTTGGCAATTGGCGATCCGGGTCGCGGCCGGCGGCCTCGATGTACCGCTTGAATTGAGCAAGCAGCTCAGGCGTCAGCTCTTCACGGGTGAGGAACGTTGTCGCCACAATCAGTGCCTTATCCGAGCCCGGCGCGAACTCGGGAATCCGCGCTATCGGGTTCTGCCGCATATCCAGAATGAAATTTTCCGGCCTGGGCACACGGAACACACTGGCAGGCCACTCCTGCAGGCCTGTGTGATTGAGCAGCAAGGTCTGTAAGCGCGGCATGCGCCCGACATCGGGTGGCAAGCCGAGTGGGTTCATGTCCAAAAACAACTCCTTGAGATGCACCCGATCCTTCAAGCGCAGGACGTCTTCGGGCGTCAGGACAATATCGTTGCCGCCCAAATGCAACCGCTGCAAATGCGGCATCTGTTCGATGGCTGGCGGCAGGCGTGTCAGTTGAGCGGCCTCGATCCCCAATCGACGCAATCCGCGAAAGTTGGCGAGCAGTGGCTGCACATCCGCATCCGTCAGCTCCGAGCCTTCGGTGCCCACAATGCCCAAGTAGCTGACATGGTCGAAGTTTGCAGCCAGTGCGGGCAAGGTTCGCAGCTGCTGCGCCAGGTCTTCTTCCAACCATTCGATTTTCTGCCCCAAAAGGCGCCCATTTCGATCGTAGTGCCCTGGGCCTACCTTTTTCCAGGCGTCATCCAGCGCCGCATAAATCTTGCGCCTGACCCTTAGCACCTGGCGATACTCGTCACCGAACGGCTCCAAGCTCTGGGGCGGCGTACTCAGCCATTGATGCAACGTGGATTGCAGGGTTCTGTATTCTTGCTCCAACGCATTCAGCCAGCTCAGATCCTGCGCCCGGTGCTCGTTGATCAGGGCGAGCATTTCCTCCAGGGTGATTGCCGGGTACAGGCTGCGGATCCGCTCGCGCGTGATTTTTTCCCACTCAGTACCACCCCGCCCGCTTAATGGATAGCCGCGACGATTGCCCGGCAACCTGCTCGGCGGTCGAAAAAACGCCAGTTTTTCCGGCGACATGCCCAAGGCTTTGCGCAACGGTGCGCGGCCTATTGCATGCTGCTTGATCAGCCCCTTCAATTGCTCACCCTGGCCGACATGGGGCAGGCCAATCGCGTTGCGATGGGCATCGGTCAGCGCATGCTGCAAGGCGCCGTAGAAACCATTGAGCCCATGCAGATGCTGGCCGCGCTCATCGAAGGCTTGGTAGCGGCCATCCTCCATGCGCGCCAGCACCTTGCGATTGCTCGCCTCCGGGGGACCAAAACTGGCACGCAGTGGGCCTTCAAACCGGCCTTCGCGCACTTCCAGGCGCAGATTGTCCGACCAGCCGGGAAGCGCCGGCAGGGTGTTAAGGGCCAGGGTTTCGGTGTCCGGCCCGGCCAACGCATCAAGGTACAAGCCTTCATACGCGAGGGTCAGGCGCATTTGCTGCTGCGCCCGGCGCGCCTTCTGAGCCAGGCGCAGCGGGATGCGCTTGGCGCTGTTCAGGGTGTCTCGCTCGGACGGCGTTGCGTCTGCCAGCACTTCGCGCGCCAGGATCGTCGGCACACCGCTGAAGTCGCGCTGGATCAGCATGGTCGCGGTGTCGGACGGTGGTTGCTGCTCGACGTAAATACTCTTCATCAAGCGTTCGCGCACATCCACGGCCCGCTGTTCGAGCTTCAATTGCAGGGCCTTGGCTCGCGCCTCGGGTGTACGGGGGGTGTAACTGCCCACCAAAGCATCGCGCTGAGGTTCGCTGAACGCTTCGATAATGCGCCGGGGCAACTGACCGCCCATCAGTTCGCCACGGTGGATTTGCACGGTGTCCGCCGCCGCTGCCTGACGATTGCCGTACGTGATCGACGGCCCGCTCAGCTCGGTGCCGGCAAAGGCCTCGATCGCCTTGCTCGCCGGCCACCCAGGCAGCTCCACCGCCAGCGACGCGGCATAGCTGCACAGTGCGCTGCTGAGCGAGCCCTGGCGGATGCCCTCGGCGACGCTCACCGCATCGCGATACGCCCTGAACTGGCGCAGGGTGTCGAGCAAAATCGCCGGTACCGGTTCGCCCTCCGCGTGCACGCGGCGCAGCACCGCCTCACTCACATCCGCCACGCTGCGTGCCTGCTCCAATTCAAGATCGCTGAAGCCGTCCGTCACGGGCCCCAAGCGTCGCATCAACGTGGCGCCTTCCCAGGTGTGCGGCTGCTCCACTTCATGGTTCCAGAGGCCAGCGCCGTTGCTCTGCAATATCGGTTGATAGGCCTCGGCGCGGGTGGGATGGAGGATGCGGTACTGCTCGGTCAGCGGGTCTTGTTGCACGGCATAGCGTTTACCTTCCAATGGCAGCACGGTCTGGCCGTTGTGCCGATGCAGGCCCTGCTCATCCGCCGCCACTGAGGGTAAGGGCGCGGTGTGCTCATAGGCCGACAAGTCGGGTTTCCACAACCGTGTCTTGCCACTGGGCAGGGTGACGGCCTTGAGCTGCTCGATAAACGGCGACACCGTGAAGTGCACTACGGCGGCCTGCACCGCCAGCGTCGCGAGGTTTTCCACCACGTCGGTGATGTGCGCCCAACCGGCTTCGCGGTCGCCTTCGCTCAGCTCGATAACACCGTCGATGACTTCGTAGAGCATTTGCCCGGCCATCGCCACGGCCATCACCACGCCCAGCGGCGGCACCGCCATGGCCACCAGGTTGAGGCCGAACAGGCCAATGCTCATGTAATGCGCAGCACGCAGTGAACGCGAAGCCTCATCGACATCGGCGGTGCTCACCGCACGATGCCGGGCATTCCCGAACAGGCGGGCACGCAAGCTGCCCAGGCGATAAGTCCACAAATCCGCAACTTGCCAAAGGTCAACGAGGGTGTGCGCGCGGATGTTGAACTCAGGGGCGCTGACAGGTACGCGCACCCGAGGTTGGGGCTCCCCCAGCGCTGAAGGCGTGGAGAAGGACGGAGACGTGAGCAAGCGCCCCCATTCCGATCGCAACGCCTGTGCGCCGAACGGCTGGGGAGGTGCGTCCAGCACCACTTCGGTCAGCCGTTTGTAGTAGTACGCGCGGTCTTTGTCGGCAACGAACCGGGCAAAAAAATGCTGGTTGGGCGTAGCCTTCCAACCTTGGGAACGGTCAGCTTCCTGATTGATTTTCGCGCTCAGGCGCTCGGTCAATTCCTTGCGAAAGTCATTGAAGGTTTCATAACGCTTGATGGGATGGTCGGGGTCATCGGGAATATAGACGATGACCCAGCAGGTGTAGTCAGGCCTGGCGCAAGTATCGATGACCAGGCAATCGTGCACATGCAGGTTCATCAGGCTCAGGCTGCGATACCCAATGGGCTTACCGTCGCTGAGGATGTGTTTTCCCCCGGCCGCCACTCGCATCAGCAGCGCGTGGTCGTTGTCGTCAATGTCGCCCTTGAGCAACGCCAGGTACGCCGCCGCCTTGAAAGCGGCTTTCTGGTGCCGGGTATAACGCTCACGCAGTTCGGCCTGGGACTTGACGTCGTGAGGTTTCAACTGCGCCCGCAGGTGAGCCTGGTACTGCTTGCCCAGGTCCAGGTCTCGGCACAGTTGAGTGAACGCATGAATCTTCAGGGTCGTGGTGTGGCGCTCGAAAAGACCGCGCACGTCCGGTTGGGTAATGAAACCTGAGGCACTGTTGAAATAGCCTTCTTGAGTCTCTCGCTGCTCGAAGTTGCCGAGGGCAGCGTGGAGCAGGGAGAAGGTTTTGACCCTGAAGCCAGCGGTCTTCACGCCAAAGGCATCTTCGACCGGTACATACAGGCGCAACCAGGTTTGATTGACGTCCAGCTCGTGGCCGATAGCCTTTAGCTTGGCTTCCAACAAGGGTTGGGCAAATGCTTGCTCCGAGCGTATATGACTGAAGGTTTTCTCCAGTGCGTTGAGCGAATCGCAACGGGCGTCCAGCAGCACCTTGAGCTGATCTTTGCGCGCCTGGGAAGCGGCGTCGTACCAGCGGGGAATGGCCGGCGGCGTGTCTTTGAGGGCCTTGCGACGGGAGGGCGAACTGTTGACCAGGCAAGTGGGGATCGCCTGTTTGATCAGTTCGTAATGCTGGCCCTGCTCACCCGGAAGCGGGGTGGCGGGGTCGGTGACCTGAAAGTCCGGCATGGGATGACAACCTTTTCTTGGAAGAGGTTGTCATCCTAGGCACGCCGTTTTTGCCGCTGGCGCTAACTAAATCAATGACCCGCTCAGAACTGCTCGCGCGGATTGAACGCAGCCTTTTGTGCCAAGGCCTCCCACAGTGCTTTGACCTCATCATCCGCCGCCTTGGGCATTACCGCCTTGAGCTGGATGAACAGATAGCCGCGTTGCCCGGCCTTGTTCAGCAAGCCATGACCCTTGGCGCGCATGCGCTGGCCGTTCTGGCTGCCGGCAGGCACCTTGAGGTTGATCTTGCCGGTGAGGGTCGGCACAGCCACTTCCGTACCCAACGCCAACTCCCACGGTGCCAGCGGCAGGTTGATGATCAGGTTTTCGCCGTCCACCTCGAACTTGGGGTGGGGCGCAAACTTGATGATCAGGTACAAATCACCGTTGGCCCCGCCACCGATGCCCGGCGCGCCCTGGGCCTTGAGGCGAATGCGCTCGCCATCGGCCACACCGGCCGGGATCTTCACGTTCAGGCTTTTGGTGGTATTGCTCACATGCCGACCTGAGGCATCGTATTGCGGCACCTGGAAGCTGATCTGCTTGGACTCGGTGGACAGGGTTTCCTCCAGGGAAACCGTGAGCTGCATCTCCACGTCCTGGCCCTTGCGCCCGGTAGGACGGCGCTGGCCGCCACCGAAAGCATCGCCGCGCGAGCCGAAGATCGAACTGAAAAAGTCCGAAAAGTCGCCCGCGTCCTGGCCGCCACCAAAACCGCCACGGCTCTGCCAGCCCGGCGGCCCCTGGAACGGCTGGCCATGCTGGCCGTATTTGCGCAGTTCATCGTATTCGGCGCGTTTGTCGGCACTTTTCAGCGCTTCATAGGCCTCGGACGCATCCTTGAACTTGGCTTCGGCATCTTTTTCTTTGCTGACGTCCGGGTGATATTTACGCGCCAGCTTGCGATAAGCCGACTTGATCTCCTTGTCGTCAGCCGTCGGCTCGACACCGAGAATCTTGTAGTAGTCTTTGAAATCCATGGGGGCATCACCATCCGTTATCGATATCGCGCAGCCCGCCACACGGCACACCATGGCTGGCAGCCTGGGAATTGATGTCAGGGCGCGTCATAAGTTAAGCGGCGGCACACAGCTTCAATGCAATGGCTGTGTACCGCCTGGATATGCCCACAAGATTGGGGCAAAACGCGGTCTTTCAAGATGCGATACCGCTATTTACGACGACGGACGGGTTACCGACCTGAGTAGGATCAAGCGAACAGCTTTTTTATCATCCCCTCGGTGTATTGGTAGTCAATTCGCAGTTCGGTGCCCGCAGCGATGTCTTCAGTGGCGAAAAGGGTGTTGAGGATGAACGGCTTGCGCTTTATCTGCGCCTCTGGCCCCACGCCCAGCCACATGTCGGCCTCAACATCAAACCCCACTGTCTCGACGTTATAGCCACCTGGCGCCTGGCGCAGCGGCTTGCCGTTTGCGTCATATTCAAAGTGGGTGTTTATTCGCGACAGAATATTGTCCCCCGACAAATGAATCGGCACCTCCATTAGAACGTTACCCTCGGCGACCCTCTGGCTGCCCACCTTCATGGTGTAGGTCTGGCCGCCCTCGCCGAAGATACCCGACGGCAGTACGGTGCCGCCGTATACACCGACGATTTCCCCTTTGGCGATACGCCGGTTGGCCACCACCATGGACTGGCCGATCAACGCCTTTTCACCAGGCACTTTCACATCCTGCGCCGTGAACGTGCGCAGTTGCAGTTGCGCTTCATAGCGTGCACCGACGTGCTCATACCCTTCGAACTGGATGTAGGGCTTGACCTGCGCGGAAGTGTATTGCGCGCCGGAATCCAAGGTCACTTGCCTCTCCAGGGTTCGGATACGGATCGGCCTACCCTGGAAATCCCTGAGTGGGTACTTGCCGTTGTTGGCGCGGATGTAACTGCCAACCGGATTAGGGTTGGCCGTAAAGTGCACTTCCCGGCGCATGTAACTGAGTTCGGCCGTTGTATAGGGCTTGACCGGCATGGATTCCGACGCGTCGACAAACTCATCGTCAGACCCCGGCTGCACCATTCCGCCCGCCAGGCCTCGGCGGCGCCACACGCCATTGACGTCAGGCTTGGCGACGATTGCGCTGCTGGTCAACCGCAAGGGGTTATCCGCCGCTTGTACCCATAACACGTAATGCTCGCCATCACCCGCATCGGGCATGCTCGCCACGAAGTAGCGCTTGCCATTGAAGTCGACGGCTTGTGCCTGGGACAGTTGCAAGCCGTTGCCATCGCTGTCCGCCAACACTTCAAGGCTCGCTGTCGGCACCAGCGCCTGCGCCACTTCATCGCGGCTCAAGCGTTCGATCAACTGTGCTTCTTCAATCTCGAACTGCGCCTGCAATGCCTTGACCTTGGTGTCGTAGGTTGCACGGGGCAGCGTCCCGGCCTCGAAATCGCGCTGCAAGGCTTCCATTTGTTCGTGATGGGGTTCGTTCTGTGCTTCAAACTGCGCACGATATTTATTCGCCACATAGTCTTTCCAGAAGTCTCTGGCGAGCATGGCTTGCAACTCCTGGGCGGAGTTATCCAGGCTGAGCACCCGTTGGTAGGCCGCATCAAGCATGGCCTGGGTCACATTGCCGAAATGGGCAAACCGGGCCTGCTGCGGTTGGCCGGGCAATGCAAGGCGATCCTTGAGCCCATGGCGATACGCCATGCGCACCTCCACCTCTTCCACGGCCCTCAAGGCGCTCTCTCGTTGGGCAGGGGTCAAGCCCTCACGCGCGTTGATAGCGGCCCTGCGCTGGTCGATATCTTCCAAGGCGATCTTTTCCAGCTCATCGAGACGGAACAGCCCCTTGGACAGCTTCAGCAGGGCCGCACCCTGGGTCGAGTCCAAAGCGAGTGCCTTGGCGTTGTAGGTCATCAGCAGGATCTCCAGGTTGCTGAAGGTCAAGGCCGCCCGGTCACAGCAGGCCGCCCGCCCCGCCCACTCGAACATCTCCTTGCGCAACTGCTCGGACTCATTGCTGTTTTGCGTGATGCCATCGATCACCTCCCAGATCCGGCGCTGCAAGTCCTCACGCCCGGCGGGCGCTATTTCCAGATCCCGGAGCACTTCAAAGAAGCCGTCCGAACCCGGCAACGCACGCAGGGTGGACCACTGGAGCCGGCGCTGCGCCAACTGCTCAGTGGAAAAGCCCGTGGACCAGCGCCGAAACGGAGCATCCGCGCCAGCCAGCACCACCGGGCCATCCACCGCACTCGTCACGCTGGCGACCAATCGATTGGCTGCTCGCTCGGTGGCGGTGAGCCGGTCGCCGTAGGCGCTGATGCGTTGTCGTGTATCGGCGGACAGCGGGTTAAGGCCCAGGTCGGTTACCCGGGTGACCCGCAGTGTCTGTTCCAGTTGCTCGTCCGACGGGGCGATCAGCGCATCGGGCAAGGTGGAAATATTGTTGCCTCGCAGGTACACCATGTCCAACAGGGGGAGCTCGTCCAAGCCGGTAGGCCAGGTATCGAGGCCGGTGGCCCCCATGCCCAACGAGTGCAGACTGGTCATTTGGCTGAAATCCGGCGCCCTACTCAGGGGGTTTGAATTGAGTACCAGAGCCTTGAGCGTGGTGCGTGACGAGAGTATCGCCGCCGAATCGGCAGTCAGGCGGATCCGGTTGTTTTGCAGGGACAAGCGGGTCAAGCCATGCATCTGCCCGACCGCCGGCGGTAACTCACGCAACTGGTTCTTGGACAAATCGAGCCAGCGCACCCCGCGAAAACGCGCGAGGAACCCTTCCGGCGAGGTTCGAAGGTTCATATTGCTCAATTTGAGCGAACCCACATGGCTGAAATCCGCATCCAGGTCGGGCAGGCTCGGCAGGTTCAGATCACTGAGGTTCAACTCCAAGCCGAAAGGTTCGCCATCATTGGTGAGCTGTTGCGGTGTTTCTTGCCTCCAGCAGCGCAAGATGCGGTCCCAGGCCTGGTGGCGGTCACGCAAAGACCCTGCGTCATTGGCACGCTCGCCAACACGCACATAGCGCTGGCGCTCACCACCGCCTGAGAACAGCCACCCGTTCAACTGTCGGAGCAGCACAGAATGCTCTTGCCAGAGGCGGTTCAACTGCGCCTCGGCCCCTTCACCCCAGGACCAGATAAGCGCCCTGGCCTTCTGCACGGAGTACTCGGGGTACACGTACTGCACCTTCTCGATGCGCGGATTTTTACTGTCGAAAGCGCCCTCCAGTGCCCCTTGCAACAGGTCGGGTCGCGACTGGGCCAGGTCCTGCCAGTACTTATCGAAGGTTTTCCAGTAATCGGGGGGGAAGCGATTATCCTCAAGCAGGGTGACATTGTTGATCCGTGCCACGGTTTCCAATTGATCCGCGGGCGGCACCAGGTTGTCCTGCGGTACCTGTTGCAGACGGTTTTGACGCAGGTCGAGACGCTCCAGCCCGGCCTGTTCTCTCAACCCCGAGGGCCAACGCTCGATGCGCGTCCAATACAGATTCAGCTCTCTCAAATGGGGCATGCCACTGAAGTCTGGCGTTACGCCCAATGGGTTACTCGAAAGGTCGAGCACTTGCAGCGCATTGAGATCGCTTAACAGTCCAGCGCTGTGTTCGGTCAACTGCAAGCCATTGGCGTTCAGCCTCAACGACGTGAGCTGCTTCATGTCGCCGATCACCGCGGGCAGCTCGGTCATTTCGGCCCCGGTGATGCTCAAGCTGTTCAACTCGATAAAGTTTTCGAGGAACAACGCAGTGGACTGTCCACCCCATGTGACATTCGACAACACCAACTCCCGGACATGGTCGAAGCCTCCTTTTATGGCGGGTATATCCACCCAATAGAAGCTGTCCCTGGGCACGCGAATGTGCAATTGGCTCCCGGTCTCACGGCGCCAGCAGCGTTTGATCTCTTCGCTCACACGCCACTCAACGCTGTGAGGGTTCAGGGCCCGCGGCCCTCTTGCTTGCGCCCAGACCTTCAAGGTTTTCTTCAGGGTGCGGTACTCCAACTCACGGCGGCTCAACTCGCCCCGCACGTCTTCACCCAGCGATTCAATGAACGCCGCGACCTGCTCGTCGCTGAAGGTGGGAAACAACCGCCGTACCCGCTCCGCCGGGGAGCGAAGCACATTCCCCGCCGTCCTTAACAACTGGCGCACCCCAGGCGCGCCGCCCAACAGCCTGGCCATCGGGTCATAGTCAGGCTTGCGCAACGGGTTCTCCTCTAGCACCGTGCGCAACGGTTCTCGCGGTAACGGGCTGCGTTGAATCGCCTGCTTGAGCTCAACGGCACTGCTCAAGCCCAGGCGCTGGCGCTCATCGAGCGCCAATTGTTCCCAGATAGCGCTGTAGAAATCGCCAGGCATGGAGGCTTGGAAGTCGCCGCTTTCCAGCAGCACCAGTGTGCGTTTATGCGGAAAGTCAGGCGAGCCGATGGCATCCAGCACCGTGCCTTCAGCCGAATACTGACGCAGCTCGATGCGCGACCCTCGGTGCCAGCCCGGCAGGGTTTCCAGGGTGCGCAAGGCCAGGCGCAGGCTATCGAGGTGCGTCTGGGTGTCCAGGTGCAACCCTTCGTAGGCACGGGCCACCCGGGTTTCCTGGGCACACCATCGGGCTTGCGTGGCCAGCGGCTCGGGCAAGCGACGGGTGCTGCGAAAGGTCTGCAACTGATCGGTGGTCGCCCCTTGCAGCACACGCTCAGCGACCGGTGTGGGCAAGGCCGGGTAGGTATCCAGCAGACGTTGTACATCGGCATCGGGCCCAGGGTTCAGCGCTTGGTAGCGTTGTTCCAGTAACGTCCCCTTGAGGCTGTCAACGGCATCGCCGAGATAATGGCGCAGCTTGCCGGCGCGCACCTCCAGCGACTCCTCGGGGCTGCCGGGAAACTCCTTGAGCAGCGGGTCGACACCCTGCAACGTATACAACAATTCCCGTAGCAAACCGCCCAAGGCCATGGCTCTTTCGGTCACCACCATCACGCGCTTGCTGGCTGAAGCCGGGGCATCGGGCGTCTCCCAGAGCACCTCGCCCTGTGGGCCGATGACTTTCAGCGCCACGTTGTCAGGCAACAGGCCGCGGCGTTGAAGCAGGTCAAATTGCAGCTTGGGTTCGGCTTTCGAGTACTCCAAGGGGTCGCTGCTTCTGATGCGCTCGGCAAAGGTGGTGAGCTGCTGGTGCAGTTCGAAGCGTTTGAGCGTGTCTTCCAGCAACCACGGCAATGGCTCATGATGGACTGCGGCCTGGCGCAGCACGTCGGTGTCGACACCGCTGATGCGCAGCGGGTCTGCCTGATCGCCAAGCCCCAGGCGCTTGAGCAAGGTCGGTTCATCCCAGGTCAGCGGTTCTTCCAGCTCATGGCTCCATACCCCGTTGTGGTTGTGTTCCAGCTCTGGGGTATAAGCGCCGGAGCGGGTCGGGTGCTGGATGCGGTAATCGCCGGTGAGGGGGTCTTGCTTGACCTGATAATGGGCGTCCTCGAATGCCACCAGTTGCTGCCCGTCGTGCTCGTACAGGCCCAGCGCGTTGGCCTTGGCCTCGGGCGCCGGTTTGACAGGCGATTCGTAGGGCGCCAGGTCAGGGTTCCACAGCACCTGCTTGCCGGACGGCATTGTCACAGGCTTGAGATGCTCCACCGCGCTTTGCCATTTGACGGCAGGCAACACCTTGGCGCCGGTGGCAATAAACGCCACGTTCAACGCCACCGACGCAAAATGCGCCCACATTTGCCGTGGCTCGCCTTGCCCATAGGCCTCTATCCCTTCAAAGACCTCGTAGCACATCTGCGACGCGCCCACGGCCAGCATGATCGGCCCCAACCCTGGCACCACGAAGGCGGCCAGGTTGAACACGCTGACAGCGGCGTCGAAAAAGCTTTCCAGACGCTCCAGCCGCGCCTTGCGGTCCTCGTCCTCGGTGGGTACGGCCACGGCCCGCGCATCACTCAAGATCTTGCTGATATGTGCCTGGCGACTGCGCTGCCAGAGGTCACCACTGAGCAGGAAGCCGTCCATGGGCAAATGCACCAGCGAGGTACGCAGCGGATAATCGGCCCCACCGTTGCCGTTATCGGCGGGCTGGTACAACCGGCTGAAACGGGCGAAAAAAACGCCTTGCTCGCGCACCGGTACAAAGCGGCTGAAAAAGCGTCGATAGGATGCGCTGTGCAAACGCATGCGCAGGTCGACCATGAACTCGCCACTGGAGGCGTACTCCTTGACCGGCTGTTGCGGGTCGCCGGGTATGTACACCACCAGGCGCTCGGTACGGTCCGAACGTTCACGGTCTGGCCCGATCAGCAGCGGCCCCACCAGCACGCTGTCCAGTACCTTGAGGGCGGCGTAGGTGACCGGCTTGCCCGCCAGCTTCGGCGTGCCGGAACCGGCCAACACCTGTTTGAGCATCTGGTAGGCATCGGCACTCAACGCGCCGTTTAACTGCAACCGGGCAATCTCGATGCTCAGCGCCAGTTGCTGGCGTTGATGCTCCTCAAGCAATTGCTCCAGCGCCTCGCGCTCTTGGGCGGCGTCGGGTTCGACCACCGCCTTGATGTGCTTCTGGTATTGCGCGCCGAGGTCCAGGGAGCGGCACAGCTTGGCAAATTCATGGGGCTTGATCGCCACCGCGTGGGCGCTGACGGCGGCGAATGTCGCAATGATGTGGGGGTTATCGGGATTCCAGCGGGTAATGAGTTGGCAATCGGTGCACGGCGATGGCTGTTCTTCATCAGCCTCGAAATTGGCCAGGGCTGCTTCCAGCAGGGATGTACCACGGTAGGTGTAGGTCAGGCTGGGGTCGTTTTGCTGCTCAAAAACAAAGGTCCCGTAGAAATCGTCGCGAGCACCTTTGTAAGCGTATTTGCGCAGGAGGAACACATTGCGTACATCCAACTCCAGGTTGAACTGCTTTTTGATCGCGTCCTTGAGCGGCTGCTCGGCGAACGCCAGGATGTCGTCGATCTGGCCAAGATGCGCTTCGATTGAATTGAGGGTTTCGCGAAAACGTGTGTGCTGCTCGGCCAGGGTGGTTTTGTCTGGGTGAGTGGCTGCCAGGTACCAGGAAGGAATGTCCATTTCGTGCTGGCCCAGCTCTTCCTGGCGCTGGGTGGTGCCGTCCAGGAACCAGCTTGGCACGCGTTGTTTGAGGAAGTCGTAGTGCACGCCGCGCAGGTCGGCGGTAAAGGTTGCATCAGGCATAGCAGTTCATCCGTGAGCGGTAAAACCGCAGCCTAGCCAAACCCCGGCAGGCTCAAGACGTAGCTATGTAGCGCGAATGCCGGTGGATTTACGGATCACCGGTCTACGCATCCGCGCGCCAGTGGCATACACTGCGCGGCCGTTTTTTGCCCGGAACCTGTGAGACATGAAAAACGCATCCCCAGCCCGTGCCTGCGGCATCGACTTCGGCACGTCCAACTCCACCGTCGGCTGGATCCGCCCCGGCGAGGAGACGCTGATCGCGCTGGAGGACGACAAGATCACCCTGCCGTCAGTGGTGTTCTTCAACTTCGAGGAGCGCCGCCCGGTATACGGTCGCCTGGCGCTGCACGAATACCTGGAGAACTACGAAGGCCGCCTGATGCGCTCGCTCAAGAGCCTGCTGGGTTCCAAGCTGATCAAGCACGACACCAGCGTGCTCGGCACTGCCATGCCCTTCACCGACCTGCTGGCACTGTTTATCGGCCAGCTCAAGAGCCGCGCCGAAGCCAACGCCGGCCGTGAGTTCGAAGAAGTGGTGCTGGGCCGCCCCGTGTTCTTTGTCGATGACGACCCGATGGCCGACCAGGAAGCGGAAAACACCCTGGTGGACGTGGCGCGCAAGATCGGCTTCAAGGACATCTCCTTTCAGTACGAACCGATTGCCGCCGCCTTCGACTACGAGTCCACCATCGCCAAAGAAGAGCTGGTGTTGATCGTCGACATCGGCGGTGGTACCTCCGACTTCTCCCTGGTGCGCCTGTCGCCGGACCGTCGTCACAACGACAATCGCCAGAGCGACATCCTCGCCACCGGCGGCGTGCACATCGGCGGTACCGACTTCGATAAACAGCTCTCGCTAGCCGGCATGATGCCGCTGTTCGGCTACGGCAGCCGCATGAAAAGCGGCGCCTACATGCCCACCAGCCACCACATGAACCTGGCCACCTGGCACACCATCAACTCGGTGTACTCGCAAAAATCCCAGCTGGCCCTGGGCAGCATGCGCTACGACATCGAAGACACCGGCGGCATCGACCGTCTGTTCAAACTGATCGAACAGCGCGCCGGGCACTGGCTGGCCATGGAAGTGGAAGAAACCAAGATCCAGCTCACCCACCAAGACGGCCGCCACGTGCCGCTGGACCGCATCGAAGCCGGCCTGAGCGTAGACCTGAGTCGCGCGCTGTTCGAGTCGTCCATCGACAGCTTGCTGGAACGTGTACGCGGCAGCGTCACGCAGTTGCTCAACGACGCCTCGGTGAGCGTGGCGCAGGTGGACACCGTGTTCTTCACCGGCGGCTCCAGCGGCATCCCGGCACTGCGCCACAGCATCTCGGCCATGCTGCCGAATGCGCGGCATGTGGAGGGCAATATTTTTGGCAGTATTGGGAGTGGTTTGGCGATTGAGGCGAGCAAGCGTTACGGTTGCTGAGTTGCAGCTGACAACGTGGCGAGCCCATCCGACGGTAACCACGATGCGAAGCGAGCCGCTCTTGATCTTGCCGTTGCTCTGCTTTTGATCTTGATCTCAGGCGCCCCGTTAAACCACGCTGGCCGAACGCAGGCTTGAATTCGTGGGTAACCCG
>NZ_QODJ01000138.1:0-1289 GCF_009935965.1 Pseudomonas sp. L13 | reverse complement strand
TAAATTTTCTATTATATTTAGCAAGTACCAATGACTATATCTTGCGCAAAACTGTTTGTTTTCTTCTGCCCTTATTGCTTGCTTACCGGAGTTGGCACTGAAAAATAACGTGAACCGGGTAAAAACAAACGCTTTGTTGGGCACAAACGGGGAGTGTGTACTAAGAAGACGTATTTAACATAAAAACCGGTATGGGCTATCTGGAAAGCAAGTTTAGCTAAAATCCCTCAAACTTCATTTGGTCATCTACTCGATAAGAGAATCTTAGCTTAGTTGCTTTACGCTGCTTCCTCTCGATGATTTCAACGCTTATATTCTTTATTTCAGTAGTGTCTTCAATGGTATCGATGCTTTGCTTGATAACACTGCGATTAAACTCTTTAAACAACGGATAAGAATAAACTTTTTCCTTATTCTTTATTGTGTAAAGCCCAAGCTCTTCCTTTAGTTCTTCAACAGTAATTTCAAAAAAACGGTCTTTCTTCTGACTTATTTTCTGCCTTATAAGTTGATATATGTTACTGGCATTTGTGTCTCTGAGTCGTGCGCTAGAGATAAGCACTTGAGTAGTGAAATTACCCTCTATCATGCAAATATACGGCTCCATTTGACGACTAAAGCTAATATCTACGTAACCGTCACCGTCCTCATAGTCACAGTATTCAGTGACGTTAAGCATGCGAACCCCTTTACCGCTAGGTTTCTTCCAAGGCCGATCTCCTTGACGAGCTATAGGCGGTAAAAGTTGATCTTTTGGGATTCCTATTATCTGTTTCTGTAAATCCAACGTAGCGGATTTTAGTTGTTCGTAGGCTGTATTCATTTCCAGCTTAGCTATTTTTGCATACTCACTAGCGTATATACGAAACACTTGGCCTTGTTTTACTATCTTTTTAGAGTCAAGTTGAGCAATAGCCATAAATAAAACGCGCCTAGATGATAAGGGCATCTTAGATAGTGTTTTGTTTATATCAGTTTTATGCCGAACTTTTGTTTTACTCGATACGTTGGTTAATTTCATAGGTGTACTTTGTTTTTTTAATCACACACCTACTTTATAGGTGTGTTGCTGACTTTGTCAATATACACCCGTGTAAAAGAGGTGGGTTTTTATCCACATGACTCGGTAGACGCACACCTTTAACTCGGTAGACGCACACCTTAACTCGGTAGACGCACACCTTTAACTCGGTAGACGCACACCTTTAACTCGGTAGACGCACACCTTTAAAATTTATTCTTTATAATTTACAATAGCTTAAGTGAACTCCTAAGTCTTTAAAGTCTTT
>NZ_QODJ01000137.1:0-734 GCF_009935965.1 Pseudomonas sp. L13 | reverse complement strand
GGACAATGGCTGGAAGTTGGTGGCTGGTTCAGGTATTAGCACTGTGTGCTCTCTGTCATGCTCTTCCAAAGAAGGGTAAGTGGAGTAAACTGTCCCAGAATCCTCCAGCTCTGATGCTCCAGCAAACTGACCAGCGGCTTCAGCAGTCAGTTCAACAGACTAATCAGCAGCTTCCTCAGAAGATTCAGTTTCAGAAGCAAGTAGCGAAGGCTGAGCCTTTGGACAGATGTTCTGTAGCTGATTCTGAGCAGATCCAATGTGGACAACCTGGTATCAGTAGTGCTGAATGTGAAGCTATCAACTGCTGCTTTAGTGGACAGCAGTGTTACTATGGGAAGACCAAAAGTCCTGCGGGAGCCTGTGTATGTTGAGGTGCACATTGTGGAGAGGACTGACCCCAACATTGTCCTGATGCTGGGACACTGCTGGGCAACTTCCGCCCCCAATCCACTCAGTCTACCCCAGTGGGACCTTCTGGTTGATGGATGCCCTTACCAGGATGACCGTTACCTGACCACATTGGTTCCAGTGACTGGCTCTTCTGGTCTTCAGTTCCCAACCCACTACAAGCGCTTCATTGTGAAGATGTTCACGTTTGTGGATCCCACATCACTGGCTCCTCTGCAGGAAACTGAAGGGACACTCATGTGAAGACCATCTCTAGTGAGCAGACGGTGGTTTCTAGTGGAGCAGTTATTCTGATCATGTGAATCTGGTCTCTTTAATAAACCGTG
>NZ_QODJ01000136.1:0-956 GCF_009935965.1 Pseudomonas sp. L13 | reverse complement strand
TCCTCGTGGGTCCAGGAAGGGTGCGTTGAGGGACTCCCGCGCCACCAAGACGTGAGCTGCCGGACCCGCGATCCGGATGGGAACCGCACCCGTATACACGGCCGACGGGCCAGGATGCCGGGCCGTCCATCCCCTACCAGCGCCGCGGCCAACGAGAGAGACGCGGCCGCTAGGAGAAGCCGCCGCCCCTCGCGCCCCGGACCAAGGAGGGGAGCGCGTGCGGCCGCCGGACTCCGCCCCTTGCCTGGACCCTTCCTTGATGAACACTGCCCGACCTACACAAATCCCGCAGCACGACGAGGACACCAGATTCCCTGTTATTTTGGACACTTTCCCCCTTTTTGGCCACTTTTATTCCCTTTGTTTTATGATTTCTGTTAATAAAAGCCTCTCCGAGGCCTGACGCCACGCCCACTGTGTCTGTCTTGTGCTCCTCCCGTGACACTGGTGGAGAATGCGGGCAGGCGGAGCCTAGACAGCGCAGTTGGGAAACGTCTGGTGACGTCACTCCCTCTCGCTTGCAAACGTTCGTGAGAACCCAGACTGGGACGGAGGAAAACTGGGGACAGCCTCCCAGCCACACAAGGGGTAAGTGACTTTTCCATTGTCATTTTGCCCGGTGGTTGGTTGAGGCTGTCACTAAAACCCGGTTTCTCTGTCCCTGTTCTGGTGCGCTGCGAGAGGGAGGACCGCCCGGAGAGGAAGCCCCGCCCACTCCGACCGTTTGGAGCCTGGTTGAGGATGGTAGCACTCCCGTGTGGGCGGCGCCCTGATGACGGGGATGTCGCTTGGGAGGGGGAATGTGACGAGTCAGCTGCCTCCTCCCTGATTATCACCGGCACCCCGTCCTAAATCGCCGCCCTTCACCAGGCTCCCGACTGGAGTGGGTGTGTGAGAGGAGGGGCGCTGGACGAGTCAGGGCTGGCGGCGTGTGATGGGGCACACCTGAAGGAAGT
>NZ_QODJ01000135.1:1322-1584 GCF_009935965.1 Pseudomonas sp. L13 | reverse complement strand
AATAACTGTGAATTTCTTGGGGTTTGCTTGAGAACTTACTATGCCTTGGGCAAAGGGGATTTTACTTTTTACGATGGCTGTGGTATCACTGTGTTCTTCTTTAAGGGCTGATCCTGAGTCCCTTTTTGAAGCTGGTGCTGCATATGGAGCAGTCCCTGAAAACCCAGTCCACTTTGGCAAACTTGTAATTGGCGGTCAAGGTTCAGTATCTTATAATGGTGTAAAAATATCCCCACTGAGGTTAGCAGAGTATGAAGGGCAC
>NZ_QODJ01000135.1:770-1285 GCF_009935965.1 Pseudomonas sp. L13 | reverse complement strand
GCAGAGTATGAAGGGCACCAGTCAAACGATGAAGCTTGGTTGCACTCCGCTAGCTCTAAGCTGCACCATCTGCATTCTTCTGTGCAATGTAGCAATGACTCAATGATTTTACGTATTCCAGGACCGAGAGTGCCACATTTTCTAATTGACCGAGGAGAGGAGTCACCAGTGCCTTTGTCTGAGATGCCAGCTAGCTGTGGCTTCTCACTGAAGCGGGCACGCAGGGATGTCTCTCTTGTTGCTCCATACAGGGGCTGTCATGTCAGACAACAGGGTGCAAGATATATTCTGCCACTCATTATAATGGGAGCTCCAGTGCAAGTGTCTTGCCCTGTGAGCCGTCCCCTCCCTACTGTGTCCTGCTTCTCCTTTGGCATGATCGTCAAATCTTGTGTCAGGGCAGATGATGTTAAAGTTAAAGTTGATGGATCATGGCAGCCTCTGCTTCTGAAGTACGCCCAATGCTCTCTTACATTGGAGACCTCTGCTGGTTTGCTGTTTATCATTGCACCATT
>NZ_QODJ01000135.1:0-745 GCF_009935965.1 Pseudomonas sp. L13 | reverse complement strand
GCTGGTTTGCTGTTTATCATTGCACCATTCACCGGAAGTTGTTGGGAAACGACTGATAATGAAAGGCGACTCCCTTTGATGTACGGTGACCAGGAAGTGATTCATTCCTGTCCTCTGACACAGCCAACCATAACCCCAACTGTAGCCCCAACCACTCCGCTACGTGACCCAACTGTCTTGCAACAAATGTTTGACCATTTCCCTTCTGGAGGACCCTGGCGGTATCCTCCATACCCTGGTGTACCTGCTACCCTGCCTCCCACTGTGCCAACTACAGCTGCTCCTCCTCAATATCCTTTCCAACAACCCATGTACCCTCCCAAGTATCCCATGCCAATATTTGATCCCTTTCACCCTAAAGGTGACCCAGTTCCTCCCCCAGCAGCACAACCACCACAATATCCCTGGTACCAAAAGCTGCCTCCTTACATGACTGGCTTCCACAGCCCAGTAGAAGTGACCACCCCTGCAACCACCACAACTGCCCCATACCAGCCTCAACACCAGTATCCAGGTTATCCAATGTACCCACCGTTCTACGGTCAACTACCCATCAAGTCTGGGTCTCCAGCTGTGAAAAACCCTCTCATGCCTCCATATCCTAAGGCTTCAGGCTTTGGTCCCCGCGGCCGTAAGGTACGGTCTTCTCCTGCATTATCCTCCGTCTATGGGTCTCCTAGGTAACCACTTGACTGAGCAGATGAGTGGATTTTGAAGTGGCATTCCTCTTGACACCAGAATGAAC
>NZ_QODJ01000134.1:1367-2170 GCF_009935965.1 Pseudomonas sp. L13 | reverse complement strand
CAAATACCATACAGAGCTGGTTGCAATGCACAAACAAGGAGCGACAATAGCGGAGTTAACACGCTGGCTACGAAAAAAGAAGGCTATCAAAGTAGCGGATTCTACCGTTAATCGTTGGCTACAAAATCGTGAGTAAATTTGCCGCTAAATCACCAGAGCAACAAGCTAACTCGGTAGAAAAAGCTTTACAAAAAGCTGATGCCGTCGCTTCAGTTCGTACCTTATCGAATTACACAGAACGTTTAGAGCAAGTCGCTAAAAACATGCCCGAATTTGGCATACAAGGTGAAATTAGAGATTTAACACCAGCAACTGCAATTCAATACCTTGAAGCAAGAGGACTAGAGGTAGGACAGAAAACGCTTGATATGGAACGCCAGGCAATTCAATCAATGCTCACTCATGTAACTGGTAAGCTTGAACAAGGAAAAACCTTACCTTATGTCGAATCAGAGTTTAAACAAGCACTTTCAAGTCGCACTTATACAACAGAGCAAATGAAGTTAGTTTCTGAGTCGCAGACAGAACGAAATGCTTTATCAACTCAAATCGCTTATGCCGCCGGACTCAGGGCTCATGAGCTATATACTCTCTCTTATGCATCGGAAAAACAAGCAAGTGAAAGACCTGCACTAGATAGTAAATTTCAAGGGAGAGAGGGCGTAATTTATACCGTTACCGGTAAAGGCGGGTTGATTCGAGAAGTTCTTATCCCTACACAGCTTGCAAGTAAATTAGAAGAACGTAGGCTCGATACACCGCAAAAAGTCACAGATCGCGGTGTCCATTACGAACAAAAATAT
>NZ_QODJ01000134.1:429-1330 GCF_009935965.1 Pseudomonas sp. L13 | reverse complement strand
ATTGGTGCTGGTCACAAATGGTCTAATTCATATACACAAGCCTCAAACCGCGTACTTGGTTGGTCTAGGGGAGCCCATGGATTACGCCACAGTTATACTCAAGAAAGGATGAACGAGTTACAAAATTCTGGTTATTTTCGCGATACAGCTCTTGAAACAGTAAGCCAAGAACTCGGTCATTTCCGCCCTGAAATTACAGAGATCTATTTACGATGAAAACAACTTATATTGCCTTTTTAATTCTTATTGCTGCATGCCTAGGGCTTTGGCATTCAATCGATGTACTGAGTAGTACAACGCTTTTAATAGAAGAAAATGGGGATTATTTTAGAGATAACTACACAACGACAGAACGCTTTTTAGAATTATGGCCAATCAGCATAATTGTTGGGTTAGTTGTAGCAGTAATTATAGCCGCCATTACTTTACTGGTGTTTGACGCAAGCCAAAACAGCGAAGTGAAAAACCTAAAAGATGAACTTAAAAAGAACCTACAGCACTACGAAAGCTTAAAAGAACAGTGCGTATATGACGTTGAAAACGCACAAGAAAGAGCGAGAA
Source organism: Pseudomonas sp. L13 (assembly GCF_009935965.1). NCBI lineage: Bacteria > Pseudomonadati > Pseudomonadota > Gammaproteobacteria > Pseudomonadales > Pseudomonadaceae > Pseudomonas > Pseudomonas sp. L13. Next base: position 769 of record NZ_QODJ01000134.1, on the reverse strand, counting down.
AAAACGCAGCGCTTGAAGTAGAGAACCAACACATAGAAATTGAAGCGAGAAAAAACGCAATATTAAAGAAAGAAAGAGAATTAAACCGTACACAGATAAATCTAAGTCAAAAGTTACATGAACTAAACAAAACTATCGATGAAAATAACCAGTTGGTGAAGCACTACAAGCAAGAGGCTCAAAAAGCTAAAAACAAAGCTAAAAATCACAGCACCGCCATTGGGCGAAAAAACAATATCATCAGCAAACTAAAAACTGATCCTGAATACTTAAACAGATTTATAGAAAAAAATTATAATTAGTGTTCTTGAATCACTATCGATGATCCTAATTTTAACTT
>NZ_QODJ01000134.1:0-391 GCF_009935965.1 Pseudomonas sp. L13 | reverse complement strand
AGCGAGGAACGAGCGCGACTTTACAGAGTTAAGTGTAAAACAGTCCTCAAAACGCGTTCCCCAATCTTCCAGCTAAAAAAAAAAGCTAATCGTGCCCTGATAAACATCTCTTAACGGAGCTTAAATGCTCTGCTAGGAGATTTCATAGGCACATACATTAAACAACCTTGCTCCTTACGAAAAGCCTCTCAAAATCGCTCTGAGAGAGCAGGTGTGCATTTTGGGGTATGCCGGTACGAGTGAAACGAGGGGAAGGGCCGGCAGGGGCAACGCCCCTAAGAGGGGTTGGCACCAAGTAAATTTTTGAAATGCGTTATCCACAAATTTCAGCTGAATTTACCTTTAAAAACTTTATGTATAACTTAAAAGACTTTAAAGACTTAGGAGTTCA
>NZ_QODJ01000133.1:0-2294 GCF_009935965.1 Pseudomonas sp. L13 | reverse complement strand
TCGGTGATCTTGACGGTCTGAGTGCTCTTATCGATGAACACGTCATCGGTAGGCGCGGGCACGGTTACGGTGCCAACCGTGTCGCCAGCCTTGATGGTGATCGACGAACCATTGTCGAGTTTCAGCGTTACGTCGGTACCGGCTTTGTTGCTCAAGGTCGCGGTGTAGGTGATCTGGCCACCTTCGTTAACGGCACTTGGCGCAGTCAGCGTAACCGTGGTGGTGTTATCGGTGCCTGGGGTGTCCGTAACGGTGGTGTTCACCGCCGTAGTACCCGGCACCAGATTTTCAAAGTGCTCGCCACCGGTTACGCCTTTGATAGCAGTAGTGACGGTCTGGTCGCCTTTGTAAACATCATCAGGAGCAAGAACCGAAACGCTACCGCTCGATTGGTTTACGCCAATGGTGATGGTCTGGCCGTTATCCAAAGTTACGGTCAGCGGATTGGTGATGTTAGTCACCGGCGCGCCGTTCTTATCCACAAGGCTGGCGGTGTAAACGATGTTGCCGCCTTCACCTACAGTGGTCGTGGCAGTCAGGACCACATCGACCTTATCGATGGTGTCGTTGATGGTGGTGGTCGCACCGTTGCCCGCAACTTCCAACTTCTCGAAGTTGCCGCCCGTGGTCTCGGTGATCTGGACCGTCTGCGAGCTCTTGTCGATAAACACGTCATCAGTCGGCGCAGGCACGGTCACGGTGCCGACAGTGTCGCCAGCTTTGATGGTGATGCTTGAGCCATTGTCGAGTTTCAGCATGACGTCGGTACCGGCCTTGTTGCTCAAGGTCGCGGTGTAGGTGATCTGACCACCCTCATTCGCTTCGGCCGGAGCCGTCAGCGTCACGGTGGTGGTGTTGTCGGTACCGGGGGTATCGGTGACAGTGGTGTTCACCGCGGTAGTGCCAGGGACCAGGTTTTCAAAGTGTTCGCCGCCGGTCACGCTTTTTATGGCGGTGGTGACGGTTTGATCACCTTTGTACACATCATCCGGCGCGATAGTGGTGATAGAGCCGCTCGACTGATTCACACCGATAGTGATGGTCTTGCCGTTATCCAAGGTCACTGTCAGCGGATTGGTGATGTTAGTCACCGGCGCGCCGTTTTTATCCACAAGGCTGGCGGTGTAAAGGATGTTGCCGCCTTCGCCAACAGTGGTGGTAGCGGTCAGGACCACATCAACTTTGTCGATGGTGTCGTTGATGGTGGTGGTTGCGCCGTTGCCTGCCACTTCGAGTTTTTCGAAGTTGCCGCCGGAAGCATCAGTAATCTTGACGGTCTGAGTGCTCTTGTCGATGAACACGTCATCAGTAGGGGCGGGCACGGTCACAGTACCGACGGTCTCGCCAGCTTTGATAGTGATCGACGAGCCGTTATCCAGCTTCAAGGTGACGTCAGTACCGGCCTTGTTGCTCAAGGTCGCGGTGTAGGTGATCTGGCCGCCTTCGTTAACGGCACTTGGCGCAGTCAGCGTAACCGTGGTGGTGTTATCGGTACCTGGTGTGTCCGTAACGGTGGTGTTAACCGGGGTAGTACCTGGAACCAGATTTTCGAAGTGCTCACCGCCGGTAACACCCTTGATAGCGGTGGTGACGGTTTGATCGCCTTTATAGACATCATCAGGAGCAACAACCGAAACGCTACCGCTCGATTGGTTTACGCCGATGGTGATGGTTTTGCCGTTGTCCAAGGTGACGGTCAACGGATTGGTGATGTTGGTCACCGGCGCGCCGTTTTTATCCACAAGACTGGCGGTGTAGACGATATTGCCGCCTTCGCCAACGGTGGTGGTGGCCGTCAAAACCACATCGACTTTGTCGATGGTGTCGTTGATCGTGGTGGTTGCGCCGTTGCCTGCCACTTCGAGTTTTTCGAAATTGCCGCCAACAGTCTCAGTGATCTTGACGGTCTGCGTGCTCTTATCGATAAACACGTCATCGCTAGGAGCGGGCACGGTCACAGTGCCAACAGTGTCGCCAGCCTTGATGGTGATCGACGAGCCGTTATCCAACTTCAGCGTTACATCAGTGCCAGCTTTGTTGGAGAGCGTTGCGGTGTACGTAATCTGCCCACCTTCGTTAACTGCGTTAGGCGCTGTCAGCGTCACGGTGGTGGTGTTATCGGTACCCGGTGTGTCCGTAACGGTGGTGTTCACCGCGGTAGTACTAGGTACAAGGTTCTCGAAATGCTCGCCACCGGTTACGCCTTTGATAGCGGTGGTGACGGTCTGGTCGCCTTTGTACACATCATCCGGCGCGATGGTGGTGATAGAACCGCTCGACTGATTCACACCGAT
>NZ_QODJ01000132.1:0-2360 GCF_009935965.1 Pseudomonas sp. L13 | reverse complement strand
GCGTGGTTTAACGGGGCGCCTGAGATCAAGATCAAAAGCAGATCAAGAGCGGCTCGCTTCGCATCGTGGTTACCGTCTGCTGCTACAGCCCACAAAGTTGTGTAGATACCCATGGCCATCGTAGGCAAGCCAGCGCCCACTTTTTCGCGCGAAGCAGATGTATCTGAATGTATCATCAGCCGACATAAGTGATATCACCACAAGCAACCTACTCACTTGCAGGCCTTGTCTTTACTCTCCCACCCCATCGTCCTTCGCCTTTATGAGTACACCATGAACGCAACCTCTCCCGCTGCTGGCACCATGACCCGGGGCATGGTCATGCTGTTCGCGTTTTGCTGCGGCGCCATCGTCGCCAACATCTACTATGCGCAACCGATCATCGAGCTGATAGCCCCAGACATTGGCCTGACGCCAGCAATGGCCAGCCTGATCGTGTCCCTCACGCAAATCGGCTACGCCCTGGGCCTGTTCTTTCTGGTGCCCCTGGGCGACCTGCTGGAAAACCGCAAGCTGATGATTGCCACCACCGTCGTGGCGATCGCCAGCCTGTTGGGTGCGGCGTTTATCGAACAGCCGAACCTGTTCCTGCTGGTGTCGTTGCTGATCGGTTTCAGTTCCGTCTCGGTGCAGATCCTGATCCCGCTGGCCGCACACCTGGCGCCCGCCGAGTCTCGTGGCCGGGTGGTCGGCAGTATCATGGGCGGCCTGCTGCTGGGCATCCTGCTGGCACGGCCGGTGTCGAGCGTGGTGGCCGACCACTTCGGCTGGCGGGCGATGTTCATGGCGGCCGCGGCGCTGATGGCGTTTATCAGCGTGGTGCTGATGCTGACCATCCCCAAGCGCCAACCCGATCACAGTGCCAGCTACGGCCAGTTGCTGCGCTCCCTGGGCACCCTGTTGCGTGAGCAACCGTTGTTGCGCCAGCGGGCGTTCTATCAGGGTTGCATGTTCGCCGCCTTCAGCCTGTTCTGGACCGCCGTGCCATTGGAACTGGCGCGTAACCACGGCCTGAGCCAAAGCGAAATCGCACTGTTTGCCCTGGTTGGTGCCCTTGGCGCCATCGCTGCACCCATGGCCGGTCGTCTGGCCGATGCAGGCCATACTCACCGCGCCTCGTTGCTGGCGATGCTGTTTGGTGCGCTGAGCTTCCTGCCGGCGTGGGTGCACCCGCTCTACAGCGTGATCGGCCTGGCAGTCACCGGGGTGGTCCTGGATTTCTGCGTGCAGATGAACATGGTCCTCGGCCAACGCGCCATCTACGCCCTCGACGCCCACAGCCGCAGCCGTCTGAACGCGCTGTACATGACCAGCATCTTCATTGGCGGAGCATTCGGTTCGGCGATTGCCAGCAGCGTGTATGAACACGGCGGCTGGTTGGCCGTAATGCTGGTGGGCAGTGCATTTGCGCTGGTCGCCTTGTTGCGCTTCCTGAGTGCGGCACGTAAAGCCGCGTTGGTCACCGCGCAAGCGTCCTGACGGATCATTGGGCCCAACAAAAATTTTTCACAACGCACAAAGGGGCGGGACTTGATCAACCATTGATTAAGTCCCGCCCCGCCTTGCTTCAAGCAATGGCGACCGTCAAAGGTGCGCGATCAACTCGTTAGAGATAACCGCCATCTTTGATGTTGAGCCCGATGACATCTTCCGGGCTGATCATTCGGGTGCTTTTGATCAAAAAGTCGGTCTTGCCATCGCCATCCAGGTCGGTCGCCAGCAAGTAACGTCCCGTCTGCGGATTGAACTTGATGATGGTGTCACCCGCCGCCCCCGTGTAGTTATCGACGAAGTTCAACGTGACCTTGCCGTCGAGCGCCATTTGCGACAGATCGATCTTGTCTTGCCCGGTTTTGAAGTCCAGCAGCAAATCGGCATTGGCACGGGTTGAATCGCTAAAGGCATTGAACTTGAAGGTGTTCCAACCGTCGCCGCCCACCAGCGTATCGGCCCCTGCACCACCGGTCAGGACGTTATCGGCGCTGTTACCCATGATGCGATCGTTACCGCGGCCACCCACGGCATTTTCGATCACGGTCTTCTCGCCGATCCTGACATTTTCCCTCATCCCACCTACGCTGGACAGCGCACCACCGCGCAAGTCGATGACTTGATCCTGTACGAAGCCAGAGAAATCAAAGGTATCGTTCCCGCGCTGATCCCAGATATTGAATTCGGGTTTATCGGACGCTGACGTCAGGGTAGTTTCCAGCCTGCCGGTATTCGAGTTGAATCCGTAGGTGGTGTCGTCGGTCCTGATGTCGCCGCCTGCCTTGGGTTGTCCAACCACTGGCTCCTTGGTACCGCCTGCCTTGGGCTGTTCAACCACTGGCTCCTTGGTGCCGCCTGCCTTGGGCTGT
>NZ_QODJ01000131.1:0-2405 GCF_009935965.1 Pseudomonas sp. L13 | reverse complement strand
CGAGAAACGCCCAAGCATCTTCAGCTGCATTTGATCGTCGACAACTACGCCACGCACAAGCATCCAAAAGTGAAGGAATGGCTTGAGAAGCACAAACGCTTTCACATGCATTTCACCCCGACCTCCAGTTCGTGGATGAACATGGTCGAACGCTTCTTTCGCGATATCACGGTGTACCTGCGTGACGGCAGTTTCAGTTCGGTTCGCGAACTGGAAAGCTCGATCACCACGTTCCTGGCACTGCGAAATGCGCAGCCGACTCGCTACGTCTGGAACGCCAAGGGGGAAGATATTTTGAACAAGATACAGCGAGCCCGTCAGGCAATTGTTTCGCAGGCTTGAGGGACTTTAATTGTAAGACAGCACATTAGGAACGCAAAGATTGACAGGGAGATTGTATAAAACTATCTTACTATGAGTACTAGCTATCAGCTTCATTCCTGATAGAGTTAAGTTAATAGCGGTACTTAATGTCGAAAACACTTGTATGTTATATTGGAGGCGTTCAATGGCAAATAATTCTTCAGCTAATATTTCCTTAGATGATTTTCTGTATGAGAACTTTCGAGGCAGTAGCAAAGTCTCGGAGAAGGGGCTCGTATCAAAAACAATTGATGAGGCTGTGGCCATTATAAGCAGAGAAGGGAAAAGTTGGATTGCTGTCAAAAAAATACCAGCGGGAGAAACTGTGAATGTCACTTATGCATTCGCCAAAGCTAATGATGCGGGCTTAGAAAATCCTAGTGACAAATTCAAATTGGCATATAAAGAAGCATTGGGACGAGTCAGTGATGTAGCCAATATAACATTTAGTGAGGCGGACATCAATAAAGGTGGAGATATTACCGTACGCTACACCGGCAATGGCGGCACTAGCAGTAGTACTTTTCCTGGAAATGGAACATGGACGAGGTTTGACAGCGATATAAGTTCCGATCTTAAGACGTTTTCGTCTCGCGGAATTCATGAGGTTGGACACTCAGTGGGGCTTAGTCATCCAGGTGATTACGATAGCGTAAGCGGGGTGGCTGCCCATCGCGCGTATCTAGAAGATGATACTTATTATACAGTCATGAGCTATAACACTACTCGCTATAGCGATGATAATCAGGGGCGGCCCGCAACTTATGGAATAGATGATATCGCAACGCTTCAGAAGCTTTATGGGGCCAATAACCAGACCAGAAGCACGGATACGACTTACGGATTCCATAGCAATATACAAGAGAAGAGCTTCCTCAAATTTTATTCCTTGACAGAAAGTACTGCCTCACTGAAAGCCCCTTACACGATTTGGGATGCTGGTGGTAGTGATACTCTCGATTTTTCTGGCTTTAGCCAAGATCAGCGCATTACGTTGCGTGATGGGGAGCTGTCGGATGTTGGTGGCATGCATTTCGGTGTCGGGATTGCTCAAGGAGCAGTCATCGAAAATGCGAGCGGTGGTAGTGGCAACGACATAATCATTGGAAATAACGCCAACAACTATATAGCAGGCCACGCTGGGAATGACGTTATCTATGGCGCTGCCGGGGCGGATACGTTATCGGGCGGAGAGGGTAACGACACTTTCGTCTATCGCAGTAACGCAGATTCATCACTGACGAGCCTGGGTCAAAAGCCGGATGGAAGCGCTATCAATAGTCTTGCAGATATCGACCTTAGCAAGCTTATTGGAAGTATCGACACTATCTCCGACTTCAACTCTGGTCAAGATAAAATAGACTTGTCTTTCCTGAGAATCGATGAAGGTAATGCCGTAAAACTTCAACTGGTCAATACCCTGCCTCAGCATAGCGGTGAGTTAGCTCTAAACTACTTCGAAGATACTAATATTACGTTGTTGACCTCCTATGTTTCTGATGCTTTGCCTGCGCCTGACTTTGCTGTAAAAATTGTCGGGCAAGTAAGTTTTGCTCACGACATAATTGCTTAGTCAGTATGCATGAAGGAGTTTTGAAGTGCAACGGAACGGGAGCGCTAATTTGGGTTTCCGTTCCGCGGCCACCTCAACGCTCTTGACTGCTCATGTGTAACTTATAAAAGATTTCGATCTGATACTTTTCTTGAAAAGACGTTTGGTGGTTGTGCAACCGACCTAAGAAGAGCAGCCCTGCATGGACGTTCTAGTGTGCTGTCTCTGAAATAAATTCTCCGAAAATTGACTACGCTTTCTTGGTTATCACATCCTTGGAGGCGAACAGATGAGCGCCCAAGATATTGTCCTGAGCCCCGAAGAACACGTCGAACTAAGCCGCCGCATAAGGTCTGCCACCATCAGTCATCGTGACGGTCGGCGCGCCCGGGTGATCCTGTTGGCCGCTCAAGGTTGTACGCGGGTTGAAATAGCCCGCCTGGTTGGGTTTTCTCTGCGCTCGGTCACTCTTTGGTGTCAGCGTTTTCAA
>NZ_QODJ01000130.1:0-4049 GCF_009935965.1 Pseudomonas sp. L13 | reverse complement strand
TAGGCCAGGCGCTCAGGCGGGTATTCAGGGTCCAGCGGCACGTAAGCGCCACCGGCCTTGAGCACGGCCAACAGGCCAACAACCATTTCGATGGAGCGTTCCACCGCCAACCCGACCAGCACGTCCGGGCCCACGCCGGCTTCGATCAGGCGATGAGCCAGGCGGTTGGCGCGGCGGTTCAGTTCGGCGTAACTCAAGAGCTGCCCGGCAAAGATCAATGCCGGTGCATCCGGTGTACGCGCCACTTGCTGTTCAATCAAATGATGAGCGCATGCTTGCAGCGGGTAATCACGAACAGTGGCGTTCCAATCGAACACCACCCGCTGGCGCTCACCTGCGTCCAGCATCACCAAATCCCCTAATCGCTGTTGGGCATCAGTGACCATGCCCAGCAGCAAGTTGAACAGGTGCCGACCATAACCCTCCACGGTCTCGGCCGTGAATTGCGCATGGGCGAAGCTCAAGTGCAGCGACAGCGTCTCGCCCATATCCACCAGCACCGTCAGTGGATAGCTTGTTTGCTCATGAGCCTTGGGCTCGCCAAAGCGGATACCACTGCCACCGCTTTGCGCCAAGGCCTTGGACACCGGGTAGTTTTCAAAGACCAGGATGTTATCGAACAAGGCGCCGCCGCCCTGCCCGGCCCAGCGCTGAATATCGTACAGCCCGGTGTGCTCATGCTCGCGCAGTGCCAGGTTCTGCGCCTGCACTGCCTGCAACCAGTCGGCGACTGATTGCTGCGCATCCACTGCACAGATCACCGGCAAGGTATTGATGAACAGGCCGATCTGCTCTTCCACCCCCGCAACCTCCGCGGGACGCCCGGCCACCGTAGCACCAAAGGACACCACCGACTGGCCACCAGCATAGCGCTGCAACAGGATCAGCCAGGCGGCCTGCACCAGTGTATTGAGGGTAACTTTGTTACGGCGGGCAAATGCCTCCAGTCGAGCCGTCAATGGACGCTCCAGGCTGCAGAGGTGTTCGCCATAACCCTCGATCGCCTGTGCTTGGCTGCTGCCCAGGCGGGTTGGCGTTTGCAGAATATTCAATTGCTCACGCCAGAAGGCTTCGGTGCTACCTGCGTCGCGCTGTTGCAGCCAACCGATGTAATCGCGATAACGCCCGGCCGCTTCCGGCACTGCCACACCGGCGTAGCGTTGCAGGACTTCGCCAAACAACCGGGAATTGCTCCAGCCGTCCATCAGGATATGGTGATGGGTATAGATCAACTCGTGACGCTGCTCATCCGTGCGCACCAACAGCAGGCGCGCCAACGGCGCCTTGCCCAAGTCAAAACCTTGGCGACGCTGGTCTTGCTGCAGGTTTTGCAGGGCCAGCTCCCGCTCTGGCATGCAGCGCCAGTCAAGTTCTTCGATTGGCAATCGGGCATCGCGGTAGACCACCTGGCACGGCCATTCCAGCTGGCCCTCCCAGAAGAATCCGCTGCGCAAAACGTCATGGGCTTGCACCGTAGCGTCCCATGCCTGCTGAAAGCGCAACACATCCAGGCCTTCGGCTGTGACGCGGACCTGATTGATGTAGTCGCCCGCCGCCTGCTCATACAGGGTATGGAACAGCATGCCCTGCTGCATTGGCGACAGCGTGTAGATGTCCTGCACGGCATTGGCCGCCACCGGCAGCGATTCGAGTTGCTGCTGATTGAGCCGCGACAACGGGAAGTCCGAGGCGGTCATGCCGCTATTGCCCGGCGTGCAGCAGTGTTCTACCAGCGCAGTCAGTTCGCGGCTAAAGGCCTGGCTGAGGGCTTCGATCTCCTGCGCATCGAACATCAAGGGGCTGAACGTCCAGCCCATTTGTAGTTGGCCGCCATATACCTGGCCGTTGACCGTCAACCAGTTGCCTAGCGGCGCGTCCGGGCTTTGTTCGGCCCCAGTGCTTTGCGATGCAGGCGTGAACAGCCCATCCGGTTGATCGAAGCTGCCGTCGATCTGGCCGAGGTAGTTAAAAGTGATCCGCGGCACAGGCAGTTGGCTGAAGGCTTGGCGCGTCGCGTCATCGCCCAGGTAACGCAAGGCACCAAAACCCAGACCCTTGTCCGGCACGGCGCGCAGTTGCTCCTTGATCTGCTTGATTGAGCCCGCCAGGGTATCAGCCGGGGTCAGGCGCACCGGGAACAGGCTGGTGAACCAGCCCAGTGTGCGGGTCAGGTCGATGTCGTCAAAGAGCTCCTCACGGCCGTGGCCTTCCAACTGGATCAGGCTGGAGGCGTGCCCGCTCCACTGGCAGATGACCCGCGCCAGGGCGGTCAATAACAGGTCGTTGATCTGGGTACGATAGGCGGTGGGCGCCTGTTGCAACAACTGATGGGTACGTTCGGCATCCAACTGGCTGACGACTGTCTGGGCCAGCCGGCCGGGGCGCGCACCGTGGGGGTCGCGGCATGGCACGTCAGGGGCGGCACCCTGGAGCTGTTGCAGCCAGAAGTCTTTCTCAGGCTGGGCCGCTTCGCTGCGGGCATGGGCCTGCAAGCGTTCGGCCCAATGCTTGAACGACGAGGTCTTGGCCGGGAGTTTCTGTTGAAGGTACAGGCTTTGCAGATCTTCCAGCACAATCCGCCAGGACACACCGTCTACCACCAGGTGATGCATAACCAGCAACAGGCGCTGGGTACCATCAGCCATCTCGGCGAGGACCGCACGCAACAACGGGCCGTTTTGCAGGTCGAGGCTGCGCTGGGCGCGCTCGCACAGTGCGAGCAGTTCGGCGTCGCTTTGCACAGGTTCCTGCCACAGCAAGGCTGTGGGCGGCGCATCATGTCGCGCACGCCAACCGTCCGCCGATTCACTGAAACGCAAGCGCAGTACGTCGTGATGCTGGATGACCGACTGCAATGCCGCTTCCAGCAAGTGCCCTTGCAACGGTTGCCGTGGCGTCAGCAGCAGTGACTGGTTCCAGTGATGTCGATCCGGCAAGTCCAGTTCGAAGAACAGCTGTTGGAACGGCAGCAACGGCGTCTCGCCCCGCACCGGGCCTTGGTCGATCATCTGTTTAGCCTGCAACTGTGCAACCCGTGCCAGGCTACGCACTGTCTGGTGCTGGAACAGCGCCTTGGCGTTGAAGTGAATACCTGCGGCGCGTGCACGGCTGACCACTTGAATGGAGATGATCGAGTCGCCGCCGCGCTCAAAAAAGTTGTCGTTCAAACCCACCTGTTCAACGCCGAGTACATCGGCCCAGATCGCAGCGATGCGCTGTTCGAGGGCGCTTTGCGGTGCTTCGTAATGCTGCGTTGCTGCGGGTTCGGGCAGCGCCTTGCGGTCCAGCTTGCCGTTGGGGCTCAGGGGCATCTGCTCCAACAGCACCCATTGGGCCGGGACCATGTAGTCCGGCAAGTGCTGGGCCAAGTGAGCGCTGAGCCGGTCACGCCAGTCATCAGTCGCATCTTGCAGCACCAGGTAGCCCACCAGGTATTTACCGTCCACCGCCAGCACGGCGGCTTCACGCACCAGGTCATGCTCCAGCAGACGCGCCTCGATCTCGCCCAGCTCAATGCGCAAGCCACGCAGCTTGACCTGATGGTCGATACGCCCCGCGTACTCAATCACCCCGTCTGCGCGATAACGCGCCAGGTCGCCGGTGCGGTACAAGCGCTCGCCTTTGATGTACGGATGCGCAATGAAACGTTCGGCGGTCAACGCCGGGCGGCGGTGATAACCACGGGCCAGGCCGACGCCACCCAGGTACAGCTCACCGAGCACACCCACCGGCACCGGTTCGAAGTTGCTGTCGAGGATGTAGCAACCAAGGTTGGCAATCGGACGGCCAATCGGCACCGCGTCGCGCCCCTCATCGATGCAAGTCCAATGGGTCACATCGATGGCCGCTTCAGTCGGACCGTAGAGGTTGTAAAGCGCGGCTTGGGGCAGTTTGGCAAACACTTGGTGCTGGGCATCCACCGGCAGCGCCTCGCCACTGCACACGATACGTTGCAGGCTTTGGCACGTGGAAACGGCCGGGTCTTGCAGGAAGGCCTGCAACATCGACGGAACGAAATGCAGCGTTGTGACGTTCTGCTGGTTGATCAG